>NZ_KV810928.1:0-84948 GCF_001812965.1 Actinomyces sp. HMSC075C01 | reverse complement strand
GCACTGTCCGAAAAACACCTAGCAGTCCAAACCGGACGATCAGCACACTCACCAGGACCAACGACCCCTCACGGACATGGCTCCCAGTTGAGCCGCGTCCCGCGAAGGTGACGGTGGACGAGTGCGCTCAGAACAGCGCCGGCAGGACGCCCTCGACGTCGTCCCTCAGCTCGGCCAGGTCCAGGACGAGGGGACGCCCGGCACCGCCGTCGGAGAGCAGGTCGCTGCCGGCCACGGCGAGCAGGTCACCACCGGTGGTCCCCAGGCGCGCCACGGCGACGTCCTCGGCCTCGGCGGCCGCGGTGACGGCGGGCACGAGCTCCTCGCGCACGGCGAGGATCGCGCGGGCCCCGGACTCGGAGAACAGGGCGGTGAAGTCGTCCACGCCCTCCTCCTGGATGGCGGTCAGGTCCACGCTGGCCCCGACGCCGCAGCGCAGGCAGGAGTCCACGAGGGTCTGGATGAGGCCGCCGGTCGAGCAGTCGTGGGCGGCGCGCACCAGCGACTCGCCGTCGGGCCCCTCCGCCTCGCTCAGGGCCAGCAGCACCCGCCCGAGCGCCATCTCCGCCTCAAGGTCGACGCGCGGGGGCAGCCCGCCGAGGTGGTCGTGGACCACGCGGGACCAGGCCGAGCCGTCGAGCTCGTCAGTGGTGGCGCCCAGGGTCATAATGGCCAGGCCCTCCTCGTGCCAGCCCGAGGGGTTGGCACAGCGCACGTCGTCCATGACGCCCAGGACGCCGACGACGGGCGTGGGGTTGATCGAGGAGTCGATCTGCCCCTTGACCTTGCCGTGGGAGTTGTAGAGGGAGACGTTGCCACCGGTGACCGGCACACCCATGGCGGCGCAGGCGTCGGCCAGGCCGGTGATGGCCTCGACGAGCTGCCACATGGCGTCGGGGTCCTCCGGCGAGCCGAAGTTCAGGCAGTCGGTGACGGCCAGGGGCCGGGCGCCCACGGTGCACACGTTGCGGTAGGACTCGGCCAGGGCCTGGGCGGCGCCGGTGGCCGGGTCGAGCTTGGTGAAGCGGCCGTTGGCGTCGGTGGAGATGGCCACGCCGCGGCCGGTGGCCTCATCGACGCGGATGACGCCGGCGTCGTCGGGCTGGCACAGGGCGGTGTCGCCGCGCACGAAGCGGTCGTACTGGTTGGTCACCCAGGCGGTGGAGGCCTGGTTGGGGCTGGTGACGACGGCGCGCACCTGCTCGGCGAGCTCGGTGGCGGACTCGGGGCGGGCCAGGCGCTCGGTGGTGTCGGCGTTGAGCGCGTCCTGCCAGGCGGGGCGGGCGTAGGGGCGCTCGTAGGTGGGGCCCTCGTGGGCCACGGTGCGCGGGTCGACGTCGACGATCCGCTCCCCGAAGTGGTCGATGGTCAGGCGGCCCGAGCCGTTGACCTCCCCGATGACGGCGGCCTCGACGTCCCACTTGTCGATGACGGCCATGAACTCCTCGAGCTTGTCGGGCGCGACGACGGCCATCATGCGCTCCTGGGACTCGCTCATGAGGATCTCCCCGGCGGTCAGGGTGGGGTCGCGCAGGAGCACCTTCTCCAGGTCGACGTGCATGCCGCCGTCACCGTTGGAGGCCAGCTCGGAGGTGGCGCAGGAGATGCCGGCGGCGCCCAGGTCCTGGATGCCGAGCACGAGCCCGGCGCCGAACAGGTCCAGGCAGCACTCGATGAGGACCTTCTCCATGAAGGGGTCGCCCACCTGGACGCTGGGGCGCTTGGCGGGCATGCCGTCCTCGAAGGACTCCGAGGCCAGGATGGAGGCCCCGCCGATGCCGTCGCCGCCGGTGCGGGCTCCGAAGAGCACCACCTTGTTGCCGGCGCCGGTGGCGTTGGCCAGGTGGATGTCCTCGTGGCGCAGCACACCCACGCACAGGGCGTTGACCAGCGGGTTCTCCTGGTAGGAGGAGTCGAACTCGGTCTCGCCGCCGATGTTGGGCAGGCCCAGGGAGTTGCCGTAGGTGCCCACGCCGGCCACGACGCCGTGGACGACGCGCGCGGTGTCGGGGTGGTCGACGGCGCCGAAGCGCAGCTGGTCCATGACGGCCACGGGCCGGGCCCCCATGGAGATGATGTCGCGCACGATGCCGCCCACGCCGGTGGCGGCCCCCTGGTAGGGCTCGACGTAGCTGGGGTGGTTGTGGGACTCGACCTTGTAGGTCACGGCCCAGCCGTCGCCGATGTCGACGACGCCGGCGTTCTCACCCATGCCGACCAGGAGGTGCTCGCGCATTCCGGGGGTGGTCTTGGCGCCGAACTGGCGCAGGTGGATCTTGGAGGACTTGTAGGAGCAGTGCTCGGACCACATGACCGAGTACATGGCCAGCTCGGCGTTGGTGGGGCGGCGCCCCAGCAGCCCGCGGATGGACTCGTACTCGTCGGCCTTGAGGCCCAGCTCCTTCCAGGGCATCTCCCGCTCGGGCGTCGCGGCGGCGTCGGCGACGGTGTCGGGGTGGGCGGCTGGGATCACGGGCTCGGACGCCATGGGGGCTCCTGGTTGAAGAGGGAGTGCGGCCGAGCCAAGCCTACCCGCGCCCCCGCAGCACCTCACACCACGACCCTCGCGGGATCGCACTCCACACACCCTCCGCTCCCGCCGAGAACACCGCGTTCGCCCGATCAGGGCGCTGCGGAAGCCCGCCAGAAGAATGCCGAAACGGCAACAAGACGCCACGCCCACACTCAAAGTGCTGCGCCTCACAGGATTTCGGGGGAAGATCATGGCATGAGAGACATCGACGTCGCCCCGCTGCCCCTGTCGCACTTGGAGAGCCACCTGGACGAGGTAGCCATCAAACGACTGCACACGAGCCTGACGGGCGCCGAGGCCCTGCTGGAGGGGCACACCGTGTGGACGGTCACGCCGTCGGCCGCCGCCGGCTCGGGACCGGCGGAGACGGTCGCCCCCCTCGTGGGCTACTCCCTGGGCGCCGGCCTCAATGTGCGCTGGCTGACCCTGGACGCCCCCGAGGAGTTCACCCGGATCGCGGCCCGCCTGCACGCCGGCATCCACGGGGACCACGGCGACGGTGGCAAGCTCGGGGACAAGCAGCGCGACATCTACGAGCACGTTCTGGCCTCCAACGCGGAGAACATCGTCGAGGAGGTCCGCCCCGACGACATCGTCATCCTTCACGACCCACCCACGGCGGGCCTGGCCAAGGCCCTCAAGGCGGCGGGCGCCACCGTCATCTGGCGCTGCCACGCCGGGGCCGAGGGCGCGGGCGAGGCCGCTGACTACGCCTGGGCCTTCCTGGACCGCTACCTGGAGGACGTGGACCTCGTCATCGTCTCCCGCCCCGAGTACCGCCCGCCCTACATCGAGGCCGAGCGCTGCGCGGTCCTGGCCCCCTCCATCGACGCCGACTCCCCCAAGAACCGGGTCCTGGACCTGGACGAGGCCTGGTCGGTGGCGCGCCTGTCGGGGATCTTCGCCGGCGAGCCACCCTTCGAGGCCGTGCCCTTCATGCGTTATGACGGACGCGCCGACGCCTTCCGCGGCCTGCCCGAGGACCCGGTCCTGGCCGGCGACCCTGTGCCGCTGGGCGCCCGGGTCATCACCCAGGTCAACCGCTGGGACCGACTCAAGGGCGGCCTGGAGCTGGTGGAGGCCTTCGCCGATAACATCGCCGTGCTGCCCGAGGACGCCCACCTGCTGCTGGTCGGCCCGACCCCGGACGGGCGCGAGTCGCAGGCCACCCTCACCCAGATCGTGGAGCGCTGCTCGGTGCTGCCGGAATCGGTTGCCTCGCGAATCCACGTGGCCGCTGTGAGCATGGAGGACCGTGAGGTCAACGCCACCGTCGTCAACGCCGTCCAGCGAGTCAGCTCGGTGGTCACCCAACGCTCCCTCATCGAGGCCTTCGGGCTGACGGTGGCCGAGGCGATGTGGAAGAAGGCCCCGGTGGTCGCCTCCGCGGTAGGCGGCATCCGCGATCAGATCGATGACGGCGTCGACGGCGTCCTGGTCGACCCGGCCGATGGAGTCGCCTGGGCCGAGGCCGTGCGCGACCTGCTGCTCTTCCCCGAGCGGGCCCAGGAGATGGGGCTGGCCGCCCACGAGTCCGTGCGCCGGGAGTTCCTGTCCAACCGGCACCTGCAGGACCTCCTGCAGATCGTGGCCGACCTGGTGGGCTGACGAGCCGACGAAAGACGCCTGGCGGGGATGTCGGTGTCCATGGTGCTGCTCCCCATGCTACGCGTGGACGACCCCGCGTCGCCGAGGAGGAGCCGGCCGCGTAGGCCGCCGTCGCGTTCGTACCTTATGCCTCGCGTTCGGGGGTTCAGGGTACGAACTCGCGACCTACCCTACGAACGCGAGGGCTACCCTACGAACGCGCAGCGCTCGCCCAAGGGGGGAGCTCGGAGGCCGGGGTTCAACGCCGGCTCCGGGCCGGACCACTGGCAACCACTGACCGACTGACCATCAACGGGAGACGACGCCATGGCAGCCATGACACCCGAGCAGCACCACCTCGTTCAGCGCATCCGCGCGCTGGTCGACGACGAACCGGACGTGCGCGAGGTCCCCATGTTCGGAGGCCGGGCGATCATGGTCAACGACAAGATGATCGTCAGCGCCGGAAAGGCCGGGGACCTCCTGGTGCGTGTTGCCGCCGACCGCCACGAGACGCTCCTGAGCGAGCCGGGCGCCGAGCAGGCCCAGATGGGGACCGGGCGAGTCATGAGGCCCGGCTGGATCACCGTCGCCCCCGAGGCCATCGCCGACGACACCCGCCTCGCCTTCTGGATCGACGTTGCCATGCGCCACAACCGCACCGTCACCGGCGGGCAATCGGTAGGCAAGAAATCCCGGAGGGCATGAGGGGTCCTCCAAGGACCGCCGTCAGGCCTCTTGGGGCCCGACCCAACGAGCACGTCACACAGCGACGCCATAAGTCACTTCATTGAGGAGCCGCACATGACCACTGACAACAAGACCGCTGCCGACGCCGCCCTACGTGTTGTCACCGCCTATCACGAGGCATGGAGGCTTATTCAAGGAGAGCCACTTAGTTTTCGATAGGCTGTCCCATACTCCACCCACCGACTCTCGGTGAATGTGACTCGCACTGGTGACACCGCCTACTCTTCGCGGACCAGGCAGGGCGGATGCTGTCCAAACGGGACGACTTTGAAGTCGCTATGTGCAGGCCGAGCCAAGCTGAATCACCCTGACCTGCACAGATACAAACGGCACTCGCAGACCCTGGCGTCGAAGTCGTCCCATCTGGACACTTTGACGCCAATGACCCCACCTCCCTCGCGGTGCGCCCTCGGGGGCTGGCGGCTCTGAGCGCGCCCCGACGCTACGCAGACCCACTCGGGCTGGGAGGTGGCAATCTAGGAGCGACCGTCCGGTACTCATGCTGATCGGGACGCACCTCGTGGTCAGCGACTGCGTTCTCCCGCACGCATCTGGGCTCCGAGCGCAGTCGTTGGTGGAAGACGTACGTCCTGGACGCAAACCGCAGGCCGGCCGATGAGCCTGCGGAGGTCTGCGGGGGCGCGTTGCGCCGCCCCCACAGGGCTGGGGGAAGGTTGATCGCAGGTGGATCCGAGCCGCCTGCCCTCGCACGATTTCAGCAACCACCACAGCGCCAGAACCACCATCTCCCGAGGCCGCGAAGGCCACGGAGCGCAGACGCACCTGAAGTCGCGCACTGCCGTCTGCTGATCAATGGTCTGCCACACCTCACCCGACCATCGTGTCCCTCAGGCCTTCTCAGACGGCACCCGGACGGCCCACCCAGGAGGACCGCGAAGGGGGCTTCATCACACCCTGAGCGGAGTTATCCACAGGTCGTGTCCACAGGCTTGTGCAGGGGTGTGTGGGTTCGTGGAATGTCGCCACTCCCCCTGTGCACAAGACCCGTTCGAGACCTCCAACCCGGGTGAGCGATCATGCTGGAGGCTTCCCACAAACACTCCCGCACACCTTGGGGCATCATCGCTATAGACAGAGTTTTGGCTGGAAAGACAGGGAAACTGGCCGATCAGTCGGGTCCTGTCCCCGGGATTCCAACAGCCACGACCCCGGCGACGGCGACGGCACACTCTTCATCGTCGTGCAACTCGAACAAGACCGCTCCGAGGAGGTCCGGGCAAGGAGTCACCCCGCCCTCTCCACAGTTCCACACAGGCCCGACACGGATCTGTGGATAACTTGGAGGAGCGGGGTGTTCTGGTTCTCGCCCCCTGATGACCGTCAGAAGCGGCGCTGCCGGAGCGAGCCCGGCGGCCTCAGACGGACAGCAGCGAGTCGATGGCGGAGCGGAAGACTCCCAGGCCGTCGGTCCCGGTGCGCGGGCCGGCCTGTGAGCCGGGACCGAAACCGGGCTCCACGGCGTGCTCGGGGTGGGGCATGAGCCCGACGACGTTACCGCGCTCGTTGCGCACGCCGGCAATGTCGCGGGCCGAGCCGTTGGGGTTGCCCACGTAGCGGAAGACGACGAGCCCCTCCCCCTCGAGGCGGTCGAGCTCCTCGGGGGAGGCGATGAAGTTACCCTCGCCGTTCTTCATGGGGACGACGATCTCCTCCCCCTCCGCGTACCGGTTGGTCCAGGCGGTCTGCGTGTTCTCCACGCGCAGGCGCTGCTCGACGCAGATGAAGCGCTGGTTCGCGTTGCGCAGGAGGGCGCCGGGCAGGAGGTGGGCCTCAGCGAGGATCTGGAAGCCGTTGCAGATGCCGAGCACCGGCATGCCGCGCTCGGCGGCGGCCACGACCTCCTCCATGACGGGGGCGAAGCGGGCGATGGCGCCGCAGCGCAGGTAGTCGCCGTAGGAGAAGCCTCCGGGCACGACGACGGCATCGACCCCGCGCAGGTCGGCGTCCTTGTGCCACAGGCTCACCGCCTCGGCCCCGGCCAGGCGCACGGCGCGGGCGGCGTCGACGTCGTCGAGGGTCCCGGGGAAGGTGATGACGCCGATACGGGCGGCGGGGGAGCTGCTGGGCGACTCGCTCACGGCTCAGGCCTCCTCGTCGGCGGCGACGGAGACGACGTCCTCGATGATCGGGTTGGACAGGAGGGTGCCGGCGGCCTCGCGGGCGGCGGCCAGGTGCTCCTCGGTGACGGGGCCGTCCACGGTCAGCTCGAAGCGGCGGCCCTGACGCACACCGGTGAACTGCTCGAATCCGAGGCGGGGAAGGCTTCCGACCACCGCCTTGCCCTGGGGGTCAAGAATCTCGGGCTTGGGCATGACCTCGACGACGATGCGTCCCATGGGTGCTCCTCGGATAAGGCGGGATGAGTGCGCAGCCCAAGACTACCCGCATGCAGCCCGGGGCAGTGACTTGGCGGGCCCGCGCGGGCTCAGACCTGGCCGAGCCACTCGCCGGCCAGCCGGATCGCCAGGACTCCGCCCAGGGTGAGGGCGGCGGTGGCGATGAGCCAGCTAGAGCCCAGGATGAGGGCGACGACGGCGCAGACCACGGCGCTGGCGAGCATGAACCCGCCCACGGCGCCGGCGACACCGGCGGGGGCGTGGATGGACTGGTCGACGGTGGAGGTCCCCATGACCGGCGTGGGGCCGGAGTCCACGGTGGGGGCCGTCTCGTCGCCGCGCTCGGAGGTGCCCAGCAGGAGCGGTCCGCGAGCGCGGGCCACCAGCCGGGCGGGGTCGTGGACCTTGACGGACCCGGTGGTCAGACCGGCGGCGGCATCGAGCACGCCGGGCTTCCAGCGCTCGGCCTCGCGGCGCACCGGGGTGCCTCCGGCCCAGGCGAGGTAGCCGGCGGCGGCCACCAGCCCGGCCCCGCCGAGGACCGCGACGAGCCACGGCGGAATCCACGGGTGGCCGGCTTCGGCGTTGCGGGCCAGGTTCATGGCCGAGGCGGTGGCCAGGACCAGCCCCAGCAGGGCGAAGGCCACGCCGGCCAGGCGCTGGCGGCGCACGGCTGCCGGCCACGGGGAGCGGGGCCGGGCGCTGGAGCTCTTGGCTCGTCCGCGCCCCACGCCCCAGTCGGTGCCCGAGGAGGGGCGGCGGGGGCCGCGCCCCTTGGCGGGGCCGCGTCCCACACCCCAGTCGGTGCCTCCCTGGGCCTGGATCTCCTCGGCGTCCAGGGCGTTGGTGGCCGCTTCCCAGGCGCTGGACTCGGCCAGGATGCCGGCGTCGTCCTCCTCGCCCTCGGGCGGCTGGGCCGCTGGGCTCGTGGGCGCAGCGGGAGCAGTGGACGCAGCACTGGGGCGCGTCTGGTAGCCGCGGCCGCGGGCGGAGGGGGTTCCCACGCCGGGGGCTGGGGCGGCCGACGCTGCCGGCGCTGCTGGTACGGCCGGTGCTGCGGTCGCCGGCGGCGGTGCGGAGGCCACAGAAGCCGCTGAGGCGCCGCTGGGCACGGCCTCGGGCCTGCCCTGGGAGATGGTGAAGACACGGGTGGTGGTGGCTCCTGTCTGGGGCGCGCTTCCCGGTCCCTCGACGGCGGTGGGGCGCACGACGGGCCGTGGTGAGCGACCGTCGGCGCTGCCGGCGGCCCGCTCCTGCTGGGGGGACGGGGAGCCGGGGGCGCCGGCGGCACTGCCGGCGCTGGCGGGGAGCGGGTCCGGGGTGCCCGTCGGGTCGGGCTCACCGTGGCCCCCGGGGGTGTCGGAGGGCCGGCTGTCAACGTGCAGGATGGCCGGGGAGGCGGGCGAGCCGGCGGACCGGGCGGAGTCGGCCCAGCCGGCGTCGTCGTCGGACACGTCGGCCAGGTCAATGGCGATGGCGGCGTCGACGGCGTCAGCGGTTCCTGAGGCGATGGCCTGGGCCGCGGCCGAGCGCAGGTCCTCTTCCGTCATGACCGCCGCGTCACCCGTGCCGCCCGCCTCGCGGGCGCCGGCGGAGCCGTCGACCGAGCCGGCGCCGGAGGCCGCGGAGCCTCCCGAGGTGGACGAGGCAGCCGAGCCGGTGGGGGCGGGGTTGTTGCCGGAGCGGACGACCTCAAGCAGGCCACTGCCGCCGGGCCGGGTGGAGGCGCTCTTCGGTCGTGGGGTCCGTTTGGGCATGATGCCCCAGTTGACGGGCCCCTGCTCGTTGTCGGGACGTCGGTCACGAGGGGTCATGAGATCACCTGTCCCAGGATGGAGGCGAGCCCCAGGGCCACGAGCACGAAGCCGGTGGCGCCGAGCAGGAGCTGGCCGACACGGATGAGGGTCTCGCCGGTGGAGGTCCCGGCCAGGCGCTCGTCGACCGCACGCCCGAATGACGTCGCGGCCAGTGCGGTGGTGACGGGGCCCGAGACCACGTCGAGGGTGGTCAGCTCACGCCGACCTGTCGACTCAGGCACGAGCACCTTGGTTCCCGGCACGGTGAGCGTTGCCAGATCGGTGCCGGGCAGGCGTGCGCCGTCGGCCCCCGGGCCCCGCTGCGAGGACGGGGAGCCCTTGGCCCCCTTGCCGCTTCCCCCCTTCTTGGAGGACTCGCTGAGCTGCCGGGCCTGGGCCGCGCGGACCCGGTTGCGCTCCAGGCGCAGGCGGGGGGCGTTGACCACCAGGGAGCGTGCGGAGAGCCTTAAGGAGGCGAGCATGCCCAGCCCCACCAGGACCAGGGCGATACCGCCCAGGATGCGGGAGGTCTCGTCCGCCCCAAGGGCGGAGGTGATGGCGGCCGACAGCGCCAGCACGATCGTCAGGACGATGAGGCCGACCAGGACGTAGAAGCCCGGCCCCGGTTTGAAGGCGCGGGCGGTGCTCCCGGTATCGGGGAGGTCCGACGTGGGTGAGGTCGTGGTCATGACAGCTCCAGGGGGTGGCCGGTCAGCCGCTCGTAGGCCTCGAGGTAGCGGGCTCGGGTCCGTTCGACGACGTCGTCGGGCAGTGCGGGGGGCTCCTGGCCGCCGTCCCGGTCCCAGCCGGAGGCCGGGGAGGTGAGCCAGTCGCGCACGTACTGCTTGTCGAAGGAGGGGGTGACCCGGCCGGGCTCCCAGGCGTCGGCTGGCCAGAAGCGGGAGGAGTCGGGGGTGAGGACCTCATCTCCCAGGATCAGCTCGCCGTCGGCGTCGGTGCCGAGCTCGAACTTGGTGTCGGCCAGGATGATGCCGCGGTCCCGGGCGATCTCGGCGGCCCGGGAGTAGAGGGCCAGGGTGGTCTCGCGCAGGGCGGTGGCGGGCCCCTCCCCCACCATCTGGATGACGCGCTCGAAGGCGACGTTCTCGTCGTGCTCCCCGAGTTCGGCCTTGGCGGCGGGGGTGAAGATCGGCTCGGGCAGGCGGGAGGCCTCGGTCAGGCCCTCGGGCAGGGCGACGCCGCACACGGAGCGGCCCTGTCGGTACTCGACCAGGCCGGAGCCGGTGAGGTAGCCGCGGGCCACGCACTCCACCGGGTACATCTCCAGCCGCCGGCAGATCATGGCGCGTCCGGCGACCTGGGCGGGGACGTCGAGGGAGACGAGGTGGCTCGGGACGACGTCGGCGAGCCGCTCGAACCACCAGGCGCTCAGGGCCGTGAGGACCTTGCCCTTGTCCGGGATCGGGGTGGCCAGGATGTGGTCGTAGGCGCTGATGCGGTCCGAGGCGACCACGAGGAGCACGTCCTGCCCGCCCCACGGGCCGTCGGAGGTGGGGGCGTAGACGTCCCGGACCTTGCCGCTGGAGCGGTGCGCCCACCCGGGGACGGCGGGGGGCCGGGAGCCGGCTGCTGAGGCACTGGGACCAACTGAGGCGGAGCTCGCGGACTGAGTCATACCCCCATCCTGCCATCGGCGGGCACCCTGTGTCCGATTCCGGGCCGCTGCGTCGCCCGCAGGGCTCACCACTGGATGCCCGCCCGCTTGCCGCGCCATGACGCCCATTCATCCGGGCCGGCCCGTCGGTGGGAGCCGGGGCGCGACCGGAGCAAATCCCACCGACGGGATGGGAACGGATCTCTTCTCCCACCCCTTCCGAGCAGTCAGGCAGCGGACTGATGTGGGCCAACACCGGTGCCGGAATCCGCCCCTCACCATCCGGAGAAGGGTCGCAGTACTCCCTCAGGAAAGAGACGAGCGGTGTGCGTTTGGTCTCGGAAGAAGTGCGTGCGTCACGCGCGTCGCCTCCGCGGCCGGGTCTGGCGGCGCGGCCTTCGGAGGGTTCAGCGCACGGCGAGATGCTCGCCGTGGTCGCGACGGTCAGGAGGCTCTACTCAGCTACTCGGCTACTCGGCCCCGTCGGCACCGCCGGCACTGGCCGCCCGGGCGATGTCGGTGCGGTACTGGGCCCCCTCGAGGTTGATGCGCTCGACGGCCTTGTAGGCGCGTTCCCGCGCCGCCTCGACGCTCGCTCCCAGGGCGACGACGGACAGGACCCGCCCGCCGACGGCGACCAGCTCCCCACGCTCGGTGGTGCCGGTGCCGGCGTGCAGCACGTGGACGTCGTCGAGCTCCTCGGCGGCCTCGATCCCGGTGATGGTGCCGCCGGTGGTGACGGTTCCGGGGTAGCCGGGGGCGGCGATGACGACGTCGACGGCGCACTGCTCGGACCAGGTGGGCTCGGGGACCTCGGCGAGGCGGCCGGTGGCGGCGGCGTGGAGGAGCTCGGGCAGGGAGGAGGTCAGGCGGGCCAGGACGGCCTGGGTCTCGGGGTCGCCGAATCGGACGTTGAACTCGACGACGCGCAGGCCGCGGCTGGTCAGGGCCAGGCCGCAGTAGAGCAGGCCGATGAAGGTGGTGCCGCGGCGGGCCATCTCGTCGACGACGGGTTGGGCGATCTCGCGCACCACCTGCTCGACCAGGTCGGCCGGGGCCCAGGACAGGGGCGAGTAGGCGCCCATGCCGCCGGTGTTGGGGCCGGCGTCGTCGTTGAGGAGCCGCTTGAAGTCCTGGGCGGGTGCCAGGGGGCGGACGGTGGCTCCGTCGCACACGCAGAACACGGAGGCCTCGGGGCCGTCCAGGTAGTCCTCGACGACGACGCGACCGCTGCCGCGGGTCAGGCAGGCATGCCCGTGGGCCAGGGCGACGGGGCGCTCGTCGGTGACGACGACGCCCTTGCCGGCGGCCAGGCCGTCCTCCTTGACGACGTAGGGGGCCCCGAAGCGGTCCAGGGCGGCGGTCAGCTCGGCCTCGGTGGTGCACACGGCGGCCTCGGCGGTGGGGACGCCCGCGGCGGTCATGATCTCCTTGGCGAAGGCCTTCGAGCCCTCCAGGCGGGCGGCCTCGGCACCGGGTCCGAAGCAGGGGATCCCGGCCTCGCGCACGGCGTCGGCGACACCGGCTACCAGGGGCGCCTCGGGGCCGACGACGACGAGGTCGGCCTTCATCTGCGTGGCCAGGGCCACGACCTCCTCGGGGACACTGGGGTCGATGTTGAGGTTCGTGGCGATGGCCGAGGTGCCGGGGTTTCCGGGGGCGACGAGGAGCTCGGTGGTCTGCGGATCACGGGCGAGGGCGCGGGCCAGGGCGTGCTCGCGCGCGCCGGAGCCGAGGAGCAGGATCTTCACAGCCTCAGCCTAGTTGATGGAGGCCATAACCACGCCCGGAACTGCGGGGACTGTACGTTCGGCAGGGCATGTATGTCCGGCGGTGAGGACTGGTGGAGCGGTCTCCTCGGATCGGCTGCGCCTCAGTCCCGGATCGATCAGTTCTCCAGGACGTAGCGCGGGAGTGCGTCGAGGTAGGGACCGAGGTCGTCCTTGAAGGTCGGGGAGGTGATGATGTCCGGCCATGGCAGAGGCACGCGGTTGAGCTGGTGGTCGATGAACTCGACGACGTTCTGCGTCTGCCGGACGATGACGGCGAGGTTGTCGAGGTTGACGACACGGGCCTGCCCGATGCACTCGTTCCTCATCCTGCCCTCCGCGTCACACGTCCGCAGGTAGAACCCCTCGGCGATGAGATGGTCGGTCAGGTGAACGGAGTGGTGGAGGCTCGAGCCGGTGTCATCCGCCGGGGGCGCATCGGCCCACAGGAGGCTGTTGGCATCGTCGGGCAGCCACGGTTCCCTGACGTCGATGCACCCGGTATCGAGGAGGTCCGCAGTGTCGTCGCGCAGGGGGATGTGGAGGCGGTTCACCAGATCCTCGCCGGCGGGGTGTGACCGTCGGTTGAGCAGCTGCTCCAGGACGCGGTGTCGGCAGGCCCTGGCGGCGTCCTCATCGGCGAGGCAGAAGATGACGACGTCAAGGTTTCCCAGCGGGATCGGCTCCCGGTGCACCCGCGGGTGGTGGCCGAGGTCAGCCAGAGCGTTCCCGATCCTCAGGTTGAGGGAGTCCACCTCGGCGCGTCCCCGTATCCCTGCGGGGACGGCCACGGAGACGATGACGCCGTCCCGGTCACAAGGCACCAGGGTGGGCTGCCTGCCGGCCTCGAGGAGTCGCCGCGCCGGAGCGACGCCGTAGGACGGTTGTCCACTCCACCCGGTGCCGACGGCGCGCGGGTCGTCGGTGACGAAGGTGTGGCGGACCCGGCAGGCTGCGGGTGCCACATGGGCCAGGAGAGCGTCGGCGACGTCGAGGTTCCGCGGTCCCCGAATGCGCAGGTCGCCCAGCGTCAGCGCATTGGCGCCGGTGTAGGCAGCCAGGTCCTGCGGCCAGACCGGTCTGGGAGTGGGCGCCGGTTCGGCCGGTACAGCCAGGCCCGGTGCGGCGAGGAGCCCGCCGAGTCGGTCCCAGGCTGCCAGGACGGCTCGGCTCCGCCCCTCGATCATGACGGTGGTTGAGATGGTCCCCACGTCCACTGAGACCAGGGGCGGGGGAGACTGGGCGCCCCTGACATTGATGGAACGTTGAAGATCCGCTTTCAGCGCCGCCGAAAGCAGAGCCAGCGTGCCGATCCGCGACGGCCCCTCGTCGACGACGCCGTAGTCGAGGATCATTCCGAGCCTCAGGTGATCGGGACCTTGCCGGCCTGGATTCAGGATCCTCCAGTCATGTCCCGCATGGGTCACCCACTCGCTGTTATCCAATGCTCCCCCCTACTCTGCCCACTGGTTCTCGCAGAAGTCCGACGCATGAGTCCAGCGGAGGTCGAATGCGGTCAGCCTAGATGCTTGGGCCACTGCCCAGAAGCCCAGGGCCAGGCACTTTCCATGGGGAGAGTGACCCTGATGAATCCGCGAGATGACGCATATGCTGGGGTGAGCAGGTCGGCAGGGCAACAGACGGAGGACAGACGTGAACAGCACCGTGAACCCCGAGGTGGAGATGTCTAACCGTGTGGCCTCTCTGATGGGCACCACCCTGACCGGGGCGGACGTGCACCGCTTCCTGCTCGACGCCGCCGACATCCTGGGCACCGGGTCCTTCGCCGTCTACGGTCCGGACCTCTTCTTCCGCTGGCGGGTCGGGGAGCGGATCATCGAGATCGAGCCGGACTATCGCCCGTTGAGAGACGAGTACGAGCTGACTGTCAACTCCTACAACCCCACCTACCCCATCGATACCGACGAGTTTCAGAGCTTCAAGTGGGGCGAGGCCGAGGACTATCCATACTTATGGACGGTAGAACTTGGACGGGAGCCGGTCAGTGACTGGGGCCCCGGAGAGGCCTACGTCGTCAACTGGGAGATGTTCGGGCAGACCACGGCGAAGACTCTCGGCGGCCTTCCCGACAACCTGGCTCTCATGCCGCCGCAGTGGCGCCGCCCCTTCACCCTCCGCTGGGACATGGGCGCCTCGGGTCTGGGCCTCGTCTCCTTCACCGGCACGGCCGAGGGCCTCACGGTCACCGTCGAGTCCACCGGGGAGCAGGTCCTCATCCCCCGCCATCTCCTCGGCAGCGAACGAAGCCAGATCAGTATGCGCGACGTCGTCGCCGGCCTGGCCGGAGGACGCCCCCTCATAGACATCCGCTTCGCCGGCTCCGAGGGCTTCGGCGACTATGGTCTCATCGCCGCCAGCCCCAGCGGAGACGAGAACGATATGGAAAGGGACGATATCGACTTCCTCCTGGAGGATCGGGGGAAGGACTCACCCAGGCCCGCAATGACGATGGATGAGCTTCGCAGGCTGGCCGCCTCCACGCCCGCACCCACCGGTCCCGACCGGCCACCGGTGAACTGGCAGGTCGTACCGATGCGGATCGGACTGTCCATCCCCCAGATCCTCTCCGTCGTCGAGCAGGTCCTCGACGGCGCCGCCATCACGAGCGTCCTCAAGCGGCTCGGCGGCTGCCCGGGCATCAGGTTGGACCGCCCCATTCTGCGCGGAGACGGCTGGCTCGCGGAGAAATCGCGATTCTCCGACACCTGGGGCATCGAGGTGGTCACTAAGCCTGAGGGGGATGAGGAGGAGCGGCTGCGCTTCGACGACCGCCACGTGGCCGACTACACCTGGCGAATCGCCCAGGCCCTGGAGCAGCGCTATGGGTTCCCCTACGGGATACGCACCACGAACGACGGGTTCCTCATGCGCCTGTTCCAGATCGGGGACCACGGAGTCGAGGTGACCAGCGGATTCAGCAAGGTTGAGGTTGAGATCGACTCCTTTCGGACACTGCTGGAGAACTCGTACGGACGCTACTGAGTCACCCAGCCGCCTTCCACCCCCAGTGCGAGGAGCGATGCTCCCGGTAGGCTCAAGCCGCTTCCGGGGAGAGGAGTCCCTGGAGGGCGATGTGTCAGGAGGCCCGGGTGGAAGTCGATCAGTTCCCTGCCAGGAGGTCGCTCGCGGCTGGAGCCGGCACGCCGGCTGCCCCTTCCCCCGGTGCTGAGGCCGCCGCGGAGCTCAACGCGGTGACGATCCACCGGCTCGGGGCCGTCCATCTCCCGCCGGCCGCCGACGGGCCGGCGCCGTCGCGCTCCGCTTCAACGCAGGGTGCGGAGCCCGCGCCGCAGCGGGGCAGCGACGCGGGTGTCGACGCGGCCCTGACCACGCTGCGCGCCCTGGGCTACCGGCTCTCCGACCCCGCCCGGGCGGCCCTCACCCGCCCCGAGCAGGCCTGGGCGCTGGTCAATGCCGCCGCCCGCCTCACCTCCGGCTCCCCGGCCGCCGACTACCGGCCCTTCTACCCAGACTTCCCCGTCCAGGTCCGTACCGCCTCCGAGGCCACGCTGCTGGTCAATGCCGCCCTGCACTACCTGGGCGACGTCGTCGGGGTCCGAATCCTGCCGGACTACCGGCCCAGCCCCCGCCAGCCCCTGCCGGGAGACGACAACGCCCTCACCGAGCTGGGCCTGGCCACGGTGCAGGACCTGGAGCGGATCGTGGCCGACCTCGTCGCCCAGGCGACCCCCTTCAGCGCCCAGGACCGCGCGGACCTGACGGCCCTGCGCGACTTCGGTCCTACTCGGGCGCCGCACGTGGCGGTCAAGGAGAACCTCGCCGTCCTCACCGTCACCTTCCCCGGGCTGGACTTCTCCGCCTCCTACCGCACCGTCACTGACGTGCTGCGCCTGGCGGTCGCCCTGGCGGGTGGTGATGTCTCCCTGGCCGAGCCGTGCCGGTTCCCCTCCTTCTCCCGCGCCCAGCGGCGTCGGCTGCTGGGGCTGCTCGACGCCGTCGGGCAGGTCCAGGACGGCCGGGACTGCGCCGAGGAGATGGGTCGGCGCTGCGAGCGGTGGAAGCGCCTGGCCCGTCACCTGCGTCCCGGCGACTACGCACGCCGCTTCCCGCGAGCCGCCGCGCTGCTGCACCAGGTCGCCTCCGGGGGCGCCGAAGCGGGTTTCACCTCCCGCCTGGAGGAGGCTCTGGCGCGCCGCGACGTTGAGGGAGCTCTTCGCCTGCTGGCCGCCCGCCCCGGGGTCTTCGCCCGCCGACTCAACCACCTGCTGCGGCTGTGCGCCGATGACGCCGCCCGCAAGCGCGTGGTCGCCGAGTTCGCCCGGGTCGCGCCCGAGGTCTCTCTTCCGGTCCTGGTGCGCCTGTGGGAGTACTTCTCCTCCCCCGGGCCAGACACCCTGCCGTGGCGGGTCGTTGCCATCAAGGCGGCCGTGGGCACCAAGACGACGCTCATCCCCTCCACCCGCCGCCCCGGCCCCGTCGACGCGGAGGTGGTTCGCGTCGTCGAGGAGGCCCTGAGCCGGCGGGCGCACCTGGGGCGGATCGCCGTCGACCAGGGGCTTTATGAGGGTTACACGGCCCCGCTGGGTCTGCGCTCGGCCTCGCCGGGCCTGCGCACGGCGGGGCGCGGCACCCGTCTGCCGCTGCCCGAGGGCGAGACGATCCGCTTCTTCCTGCACTGGCACGACCTGCCCGAGCACCCACCCGAGACCCCGGAGCCTGCCGGACCTGTTGCCGAGGATGGCCGAGGGACCCGCGTGGACCTGGACCTGTCGGCCTTCTTCGTCTCCGAGGACCTCGCACGCACCGAGCAGATCGCCTACTACAACCTGCGCTCGACGGCGGCCGTGCACTCCGGCGACCTCACCTCGGCGCCCGACGGGGCGGCCGAGTTCATCGACGTCACCCTGGCCGAGGCGCTGCACCAGGGGTGGCGCTATGTCGTCATGACGGTCCACTCCTTCTCCCACCACCGGCTCAGCGAGGTGCCCGAGTGCTGGACGGGGGCGATGGCCCGCGGCACGGACCTGCAGCGCGGGGAGGTCTTCGAGGCCTCCACTGTCATGCAGCGCCTCGATCTGGTCTCTCCCACGTTCAACGCGACGCCTTTCGTCATTGACCTCGCCGAGCGCCGCCTCATCTGGTGGGACCTGCCCGTGGGGGTGGGTGAGCACCAGGTGGCGAACCTGGATCGCAGCAGCAACCGGGTCCTGGCGCACCTGCTCGACCTGCTGGAGGGGCGGCGCATGCCGTTGGTGCACCTGCTGGGGCTCCTGGCCGACGTCGTCGTCGAGGACCCCGATGAGGCCGAGCTGGTCTTCGGTGAGGGCGGGATCCTGCCGTGGCAGACCGAGCGGATTCTGGCGCTGCTGGGCCCCGCGGAGGTCACGGTGGAGGCGGCCTTCGACGCGGGCCAGGGCACCGAGGGTCGGCAGGCGGAGTAACCTGAGCCGTGTCCGGCCATGAGGGTGCTTCCTTCTGCCTTCACATTTCTCCCAGCGCCTTCGCTTCCCGGACGCAGTCGGGCGGGCCCACCGGTGGCCCCGCCCGACTGGTGCGTGAGGATCAGAACGTGGTGAGCGACCAGCGCGCACCGTGCGGGTCCGGCCGCCCTGGTCGCGACGGCGGGGCTGGTCATCCCATCCGAACCGCTCTAGAACTTGCATCACCTAATGACGATTCTGGTGCAGGAGGTATCGTGCGAACCACTGTGACACTCAGTGATGACCTCATTGCCAACGCGCAGGAGCTCACAGGCATCACTGAGCGCACCGAGCTGCTGCGGGCCGGTCTGGAGACCTTGGTCAGAGTGGAGAGTGCACGTCGCCTTGCGGCTCTCGGCGGCTCTGATCGGAAGGCGAGCGCCGCTCCGCGCTGCCGAAGAGTGCGGAGTCTCCTTCGTCGAGGGCCCAACGGCTGAGGGACGGAAATAGGCCGCTTCGCAGAAAACCTGACTTGCTACGCTACAACGGCAGTTGAAGCACAGCCAGAAAACGGATCGATGTCGACTCCCCAGAATCAGCCCCCGTATCAGCCGCCATACCAGCCCCCGTATCAGGCTGTACCCCCTTACGGGCAGCAGCGTCCCCGCCAGACGCACGTCGGAAAGTTGGTCATGGCGATCATCCTGTTCGTCATCGGCCCAGTGATGGGGCTGTTCATCGGGGGCATCGGGTCGGCCATCGTCGCCGCCAGCATCGCCACCAGTGGTGACGTCATCACTAACGGACAGCAGGTCAGCCTGAGCAGCAATGACGAGCGCGCCCTGTACGTGTCGAACGCCGCCACCGTCAACAGCTGCACCGTCCTTGCCCCTGACGGCAAGGAGGTCCCCACCTCCCGTAGCGGCGGGACGCATGTCTCCAACAACGACGGCGATTTCAGCTCGGTTCTCACATTCAAAGCCGACAAGGCGGGAGACTACCGGGTCTCATGCGAGGGCCTGGACAACACCGACGCGATCCTCGTAGGCCCCACCTTCACGTTCAGCAAGTTCACGGTGCCCCTCATCGCTGGCCTGGCCGCCGGGGCGATCTGCTGGATCCTTGCCATCATCCTGCTGATCTGGCGCCACCGGGCCCTGGCCGCACAGAATCAAGCGGGCTGACCCCGGCGAGGAACCGCTAAGCCGATCCCGCGTTCAAGGATCTCGCGCTCCTCCTGCATGCCGGCATTCCCAAGGGGGACATAACGACCGGTCTCCCGGGTCGCGCCATGGGCGACCCCCCAGAGCCAGATCGCCTCACACCTGGCGACCAGCTGCTCCTGTCTGCGCTGAAAGCTCCCCCACGTGACACCGGCACCATCCAGGGCCAGGTGCCTGCCGTTGCCATAGACGACGAAGATCCGGTCCCCAGCAACGAACAGTCCGGAGCGGGACTCCGGCCAGACGCACGAGCGTCTTCCCACGCGAATCCCCTGCTCGTCCACGACGACTCGCTGAAAGCACTCGTAGATCTTGTAGAGCGGATACGCCATGGTCACCGGACCGAGCAGAAGGAAGAGTAACGCGAAGGCGATATCCGATCCGCTGAGCGGCTCCGTCTCGAAGAACAGCTGCTGACCACCGATCACCAGGAACAGCACCCCCACGCCGATGAGGAAGAGCCCGCCGTTGCACAGGTGCTCCTTGATTCTGCGCCAGAGCGGAGTACGGAACACCAGACGGCTGCGCTGCAGCATCTTCTCCGCCCCGTGCCGTACCCTGGCCGCCACGAGATGTGGGTCCTCGCTGACAGCGACCTCCTCCGAAATACCCCACCCCCGCGCGTAGATGTAGTACTGCAAGTCCCCCACAGCCGCAGAGGCACGGTCCTCAGAGCTCCCCCATGTCATCCCGATGACGCACCCGGGAAGCCGGATGGCATCGTCGTCGCCGTTCTCGATGGCGATCCGAGTCCGCTCAATGAACCCGCTGTGCGCCGCGTCCTCAGTCAGATTGAGCGTGGACAGCGTGAACCTCGAGCCCACCGACTCCCAGGGGCGCCGCTCGGTGAACAGCAGGCGGCGCATGGTGATGCCGTTCTTGCTCAACACCGTCCGACGCCTCAGGGTATTGATCGCCCAGACCACCGGAATGCCGAACATGATCGCCCCGATCATGGCGTCCTTGACTTCATACTCGGTGATGTAGGGGCTCATCAGCGGCAGCACGTTGTAGATCATGGCGGGCACCCCCACCACGAGCGCCACCAACGCACAGCAGCGGATCATCACCGAGCGTCGCAGGAGCAGGCGCCCATCAGACGTCTCCGTCGCCCACCACCGCATCGACTTCCCCAGCGTCTCATCGAACAGGTTCCCCCGACCGCCACCGCGGTCGTTGTCCCGCCATTCCATGCTCCGCCCTTTCCACGCCGCTGCAGGTCACCGGCACGTTGGGAAAGCGATCCACGCTCCCACCATCGGCCCTTCGTCACTGTAGAAGCGACCGCGGCGCCAATTCGCATTCTCCGATGAGCATCGTTCACCATCCCGTCTGCGACGTCGCCCCGCGAGGACGCCCCACACGATCCGAGGACTGTGCCCCCGGCGCTCAGCTCTCGGGCCTGAGAGTGCGTTCTCGACGCCGACACTGCGCACAGCCGCCACTGAGCCGGCAGCAAGGAGCAAGAGCAGCAACGAGCGGGGGCTCCAGCCGGCGAACCGGTCGGAGCCCCCGCCTCATTCCTCCCCGGGGAAGGACCTCAGTGGCGATCAGGCCTTCTTGGCCTCGTCAATGCGCGCACGGAACTTGGCGAGCTGCTCCTTGATGGCCTCGGGCAGCTTGTCACCGAACTGCTTGTAGTACTCCTCGGTGTCGTCCATCTCGGCGGCCCAGGCCTCGGGGTCGATGTCGTACATCTTGGCCCACTCCTCCTCGCCCAGGTCGAGGCCCTCGAGGTTGAAGTCCTCGAACTTGGGGTAGCGGCCGGTGACGCCGTCGACGGCCTCGACCTCGCCGGCGGCGCGGCGCACGATCCAGTCGAGCACGCGGGAGTTGTCGCCGTAGCCGGGCCAGATGAACTTGCCGTTCTCGTCCTTGCGGAACCAGTTGACCTGGTAGACCTTGGGGAACTTGTCGCCCAGCTTCTCCTGCATCTCCAGCCAGTGCGACCAGTAGTCGGCCATGTGGTAGCCGCAGAAGGGCAGCATGGCCATGGGGTCGTGACGCAGGGAGCCGACCTTGGCGTCCAGGGCGGCGGCGGTGACCTCGGAGGCCACGGCGGAGCCGATGAACACGCCGTGGGCGTTCTCGTACTGCTCAGCGACCAGCGGCACGTTGGTGGCGCGGCGACCGCCGAAGAGGATGGCGTCGACGGCCACACCCTCGGGGGCCTCCCAGTCGGGGCAGATGATCGGGCACTGCGAGGCCGGGGTGGTGAAGCGGCTGTTGGGGTGGGCGGCCTTCTTGCCCTCGGCGGCGTCGGCCGGGGTGAAGTCGTTGCCCTGCCAGTCGATGAGGTGCTCCGGCATCGGGGCGTCGATGCCCTCCCACCACACGTCACCGTCGTCGGTCAGGGCGACGTTGGTGAAGATGGTGTTGGCCTTCATCGTGTCCATGGCCATCGGGTTGGTGCCGTAGGAGGTGCCGGGGGCGACGCCGAAGAAGCCGGCCTCGGGGTTGATGGCGCGCAGGCGGCCGTCGGGGCCGGGGCGCATCCAGGCGATGTCGTCACCGACGGTCTCGACCTTGTAGCCCGGGATGGTGGGCTGGAGCATGGCGAGGTTGGTCTTGCCGCAGGCGCTCGGGAAGGCGGCGGTGACGTGGTACTGCTTGCCGCTCTTCTCGTCGGTCAGACGCAGGATGAGCATGTGCTCGGCCATCCAGCCGTCGCGGCGGGCCATGGTCGAGGCGATGCGCAGCGCGTAGCACTTCTTGCCCAGCAGGGCGTTGCCGCCGTAGCCGGAGCCGAAGGACCAGATCTCGTTGGTCTCCGGGAAGTGGGTGATGTACTTCTCGTCGTTACAGGGCCAGGTGGTGTCCTTCTCGTGCTCGGCCAGCGGTGCACCGACGGAGTGGACGGCCGGGACCCAGGGGCGGCCCTCATTGATGAGGTCCATGGCGGCCGCACCCATGCGGGTCATGATCCGCATGTTGACCACCACGTAGGGGGAGTCGGTGATCTCGATGCCGAGCTGGGAGATGGGGCCACCCAGGGGGCCCATGGAGAAGGGGATCACGTAGAGGGTCCGGCCGCGCATGGCGCCGTCGAACTTCTCGTTGAGGATCTTCTTCATCTCGGCCGGGTCGTACCAGTTGTTGGTCGGGCCAGCGTCCTCCTCCTTCTCGGAGCAGATGAAGGTCCTGGACTCCACGCGGGCGACGTCGCTGGGCAGGGAGCGCGCGAGGAAGGAGTTGGGGCGCTTGTCGGGGTTGAGGCGCGTGAACACGCCGGACTCCACCATCTCAGTGGTGAGGCGGTCCCACTCCTCCTGTGAACCGTCCGTGAAGTAGACGTTCTCGGGCTTGGCCAGCTCGGCGATGCGCGTGACGAATTCGATGACATCCTCAGGGGCGTTAGCCGGCGCGGCGGCGCGAACGTCCTTCTCAGACACAGTCATGCGAGTCCCTTCCTTGGGTATGTTGATCCGGTGAGCGCGCCGTTGCCGGTTCGCTCGGTCGAGGGCCATCCTCCCCTACCTGGCGCCTCAGGTCACATCGCCGAAGGTCCCAACTCGACCTCACTCCCCTGCCGGACCAGCATGTGATCGGCCACATTCGGGAGGATGACGGCTTTTGCCGCCTTTGAAATGGCGGCGTTCCGCCCTCAGTGAAGGTCCAGTGCGAGCGTGTAGCGTGCCCGCATGCCCGTCGCGCCGTCCTCCGCGTCCAGTTCCACGAGCTCCTTGCCGCACGCCCTGCCCCGCCCGCCGGCACCCCGGGGCCTTCGACCGGCCGTGGTGGCGGCCGTCGCCTGTCTGACACTGTCGGCCTGCACCGCCCACATGGACATGACCATCAGCTCCCAGGGCAGATACGACGTCGCCCTGGAGATGCGCGACACGACCGGGACCGTCTTCCCGAAGGGAAAGGCCCCCGACTGCTCGGCCTACTCCGACCCCACCGCTCTGGGCGTGCCCGCGGGCACCACGGTCAAGGCCGAGCCCATCACCGGCGACGACGGACTCGGCTGCCAGGTCACCATCAGCGGCGTCAAGGTCCCCCAGGCCTCTCAGGCCGAACCGAACACGATCGTCGTTCGCGACGGCGAGGTCTACAAGGTGACGATCCAGCCCTTCCCCTCCGACCCCTCCCAGGACGCCAACGGGTCCGGTGACGCACAGGGGGGCGCACCGCAGGCCTCTGCTGCGCCGTCGGGCGGCCCGGGCGGAGCCCAACCGACCAACGCGTCCTTCAAGGGCATCGTCGACACCAAGGTCTCCGTCACCTTTCCCGGCGCGGTGACGCAGTCCGGCGGGGGGAAGGTCTCGGGGACCACGGTCACCTGGGACGATCCGGACACGGTGGCCAAGGGCGTGAGCGCCTCGGGCTACGCCCAGGACTCTCAGGGCGTATCTTGGTGGAGTCGCTCCCGCATCTGGCTGACCGCGGGGCTGGCCCTGCTCGGCGGCATCCTGGCTGTGGCCGTCCTCCGACGGCGCAGCAGCGGTCGCGCACCCCGCAAGGCAGCACGAGGGTGGCGCTGAGCATTCCGACTGTTCCGCGTAGACACAGCACCGAATTAGACTCGACGCATGAATCATGACTCCCGCACCGTCAGGCGACGCGTGGCCGTGGCGGTACTGACCGGCCTGGCACTGCTGCTGTCCGGATGCGGGGCTCACTACGACTTCGTCATCCATGACAACGAGACCGCCGACCTGACCTACGTCATGTGGGACTCATCGGGGCTGTCACTCATCACCCGGGAGAGCTGCACCCAGGAC
Organism: Actinomyces sp. HMSC075C01; assembly: GCF_001812965.1. Lineage (NCBI taxonomy): Bacteria > Bacillati > Actinomycetota > Actinomycetes > Actinomycetales > Actinomycetaceae > Actinomyces > Actinomyces sp. HMSC075C01. Next base: position 61,192 of record NZ_KV810928.1, on the reverse strand, counting down.
AAGCTCGAGAAGTCCACCCCCCTGCCCAAGGGAGTCAAGGCGATCTACACCTTCACGTCCCACAACGGGCAGCCGGCGTGCCAGGTCACAGCCAAGTCGGTTCCACTCAACAACCTGCAGACCGACATCTGGACGATCAAGCACCAGGGCGGGAAGTACGTCTTCGACCTGTCCCCCGAGGCGCTGAGCAAGCTCGGTCAGGACGACTCCCTCCCCTCCTCCTCGGGCGCCTCGGGAGGAATGAAGATCTCGATAGCCGTGACCTTTCCCGAGAAGGTGACGAAGTCCAACGGGAGGAATGACGACAACAAGGTCACCTGGGACAACGTGCTGGAGAGCCCCGAGGCCCTCCACGCCGAGGGCGGGGACGGCACGTTCCACCTGCAGTGGTGGATGATTGCGACGGCCTGCGCCGTCGTCCTCCTCATCGTGATCGGCGTCGTGATGTACCTCCTGAGGACTCGCCGCGCCAAGCAGCTGGCTCCGGCGCTGCCGTACGGCGAGGCCTTTCAGGGTGCCGCGGCGACCAGCACCATGCCTCCGGAGATCTATACCGGTGGCCCGTACCAGTCTTCCCCGGGTCCCCTGCAGCCGATGCCGGGATCGACCCACCCCTATCCCGTCACCAACCTTCGCGACGGCTACGCCCCCTACGCCGACCCGGGCCAGGACACCTGCGTCTTCGCGCCACCGCAGGTCTCTGGAAGCGCAGGCGTGTTCAGCACCTACGGGGCCCAGCAGGGGGGACCTCAGTCACCCGGACCCGGGTACACCCACATGCCCTACCAGGAAGGGCACAGTCCCACTGACTTCCAGCCCCCGTCTCAGCAGCCCCGGTGACGGTCTGCCCGGAGCGGGGAACGATACCCATAACGACCCGGTTACAACCTGGCATCTGACCCGCTACTGTGTGGGCATGACACCTGCCATCGCTCACCGCATCCCTAGGCCCCTGTCCGTCTTCACAGCTCTTGCGGCGCTCGCCCTGTCCGCACCCCTCGCACTGATCGGCACCCCGGGGCACGCCGCCCCCATGGCCGACGACTCCTCAAACTCCGGCCTGAAGATCACCTCAGACATCGTCATCAAGTCCAACGACACCTACTCCGTGAAAGCGGTGATGACCGACAATAGCGGTTTCGGCATCTTCAACAAAGACAATTGTAAAGTCGACGATTTCTCGAAAACGCAGTTCGGCAAGAACTCCAAGAACGCCAAGGCCACTTTCAAGGAGGATGGCGACTCGACTTCCTGCACGATTGAAGGGTCCGCCTCCATCAAGGACAGCGACGACACAATTAAGCATCAGGGCAGCGAGTACGTCGTCAAGATCGGCACCGACGAGGCAATCGGCGACACGGGCCAGCTTGACGTCACCCAGACCATCACCTTCCCTGGAAAGGTCACAGAGGCCGACGGCGGCAAGGTCGACGGCAACAAGGTCACCTTCACCGACGTCAAGTCCCACACCGTGAAGGGCAGAGACGGCTCCATCCCCATGTGGGTCTGGATCGTCGTTGGAGCCGGCGCCCTGGCGCTCATCGGTGGCCTGACCCTCTTCTTCGTCATCCGCAGCAAGAAGAACAAGACCCAGACGCCTTACGGAGCCCCCGGCCAGGGCTATGACCCGAACCAGGCGTTCCCGGCTCAGCAGCAGCCCGGCTACGGAGCCCCCGGCCAGCAGGCGGGCTACGGCGCCCCACAGGCACAGCCCGGCTACGGGGCCCCCGGCCAAGGCACCTACTGACCCATTACCCCTCCTGTTGTTGTGGCCCTCAGATCTGACGATCCAGGGCCACAACACCTTTTTTCGCGTCATCATTCCCCATGCGGGGAGCCCATCAACACTGACCAACTAGGGTGAGGACTATGGCTATAACCGCCCCCCGACACCGCTCCTTGGGCGCACTCGTCTTTCTGGCATTTCTCTTGAGCCTGACGCTCTTGACCCCTCCAAGTCACGCCGTCACTTCCGCCGCGCACGACGATCCAGACCGCTCGCTATCCGCGCGGATCGTCATCAACCAGGACGACACCTACAACATGACCGTCATAGGTCAAGTCAAGAGCAAGTCCTCCTCCGACAAGCGGGAAATGAAGGAGAATTGCAACTCTTCTGACGCCGGAGAGCCGTTTGACGACCTGAAGGCCTCCTACTCCGAGAGCAACGGCTTCCCCACCTGCACCTTCACCGGCAAGTCGATCGACCTCTCCGAGGCCGATGGATTCATCAAGCACAAGGGCGACGAGTACGTCCTCGACAGCCAGAAGGGGAACTTTCCCTCCTCTTCTTCCGGATTCGACATTGAGTACAAGTTCTCCGTGACATTCCCCGGCAAGGTCACGGATGCCGACGGTGGCAAGGTCAACGGGAGCACGGTGACCTTCACCAAGCCTGGAAGGTACCGCGTCAGCGGCAAGGACACTCCCGCCTTTCCCTGGGTATGGGTGATCGTGGGGGTCGTGCTGGTCGGAGCGACCGGCGGAGGCCTCTTCTGGTTCCTCAACCGCAAGAAGAGGGCGCAGCAGCAGGCCTACGCGGTCGGCACCGCGGGTTATGTGCCGCAGCAGCCCTACGCCCCTGGCCAGGTGCAGGCTCCCGGCGCCGTGCCCCCGTCTCCTTCCGGCTTCGTCGCCCAGGGTGACAACCAGCCCGGGCCGAGCGGCACGATGCCTCCGGGGGCTGTACCGCCCCCTCCCGGCTACCCACCAGCCCCTTCCTCCACTTGGGGCTGAGCTCCGACTGCGGCACCGACACTCTTCGCACCCTAGCGACAGCGCCCTCCGCACCGCTCTCCAGTCACCTCACCCACACCATTCGAAGGCTGCACATGCGCTACCTCACTTTGAGGCACACCACCCCAGTCACGAGTCTCGTCGGGATGCTCTGTCTCACGACCTCACTCCTCCTCGTGGCGGCAGCGCCCCCCAGCAGCGCCGCAGCTCTTGCAAAGCTCACGAACGAAGACAAGCTCAGCGCTGAGATCGTCATCAAGTCCGATCAAGAGGTGACGACAACCATCACGATCACTTCGCCGACCTCCAGAGAAAAGAACCTGAAAGAGTTCTGCGTCGAAAGCAGCTTTCGCCAGACTCCCACAAAGACCGATGCGACCTTCTCCAACGAAAACGGGGCTCCGACCTGCAAGGCCACGTCCACGAGAGCCATATCCCAAAACAAATATGTGTCTCACGACGGGGATGAGTATGTCGTCGACACTTACAAGGACTCCACATCCGATGGCAGCGACAACAACTCAACGCCTCTCACCATCGTCTTCCCCGGCAAGGTAACGGAAGCCGATGGAGGGAAGATCGAGGGCAACGAGCAGAACAAGGTGTCATTCTCAACCTTCTACGATCACAAGGCCCGCGGCAAGGACACCGCCCAGGCAGCATCTCAGCCTGAGTCCAGCTCAACACCCTCGTCCAGTTCGACGCCCACACCCGGTTCGACGTCCTCGTCTCACTCATCGGGCGGGATGACAAGCATCATCGTGATACTCATTGCGATCGCTGTTGTCGGAGCAGCTGTCGCCATCGTCAGCAACACACTCAAGAAGAACCGGGAGCAGAAGTACCTGGATGCGCTGGGGCAGCAGTCGATTCAAGCAAGTACTCCCATCCCCGCTTCCCAGCCGGTCGCCTTCCCCTCTCAAGCACAGGCAGGTCCGCTCCCCACCCAGCCCAACTCGCCTGCTTCCCAGCAGTACCAGCCGCCATTCCCTCAGGGACCAGGCCCCACGTCGCATGTACCGCCGAACCACAATGGCTACCGCGGCTAATGAGCCTCAGACTGATGCAGGTATCAGACCGCAGGCATTGATGCCCGTTACCTTGTTGTGAACCCGACGATATAATCACCGCGGCACGCTCAAACACAAGAGCCGCAAATCGCTCGCTCAACGACCAACTTACCCGATTTTACCTACACCCCGCCGACTCACCCCCACTCTTACCGTGAGCATGAAGATCCCCGACTATCTCCAGGACCGGAAAGTCCATTAAACTGCGAACGTGAACGAGTCCACTCCGGTGGCCGAGGTGCAGGCGAGCATCAGGATAGTTTGAGTAGAACTCAACAATTCTTTCAAACTGAACATACCCCAAAGGGAGCATAAACATCGGAAAAGCATACTGCACCCCATACTTATCTTCAATGAGGACGAACATCCTCCCATGACACCGTTGCCCTCCCACCACATGAGGTCGATCGCTCCAATCAATTCGAGCCCCATACCGCTCTCCAGGCCGGAGAACAATTTCGCTCGAGTTAAGGATGATGTCGGGTTCCGAGACACCACCGAATGGGGGCGTTACTAGACTAGCTGCAGCCAATATGAGCAAGAAAAGTGCGAAGGCAGCAGCTCTAAACGCAACCCGGACCGGGATCGAGCCACTTTCTGCAACGGACAGCGCCATCATTGCGATTGCACCTACAATGAGAATTAGGGTGCTCGCAGCCTCCCATAAAACAAACAGCGATGACGGACCGAATATCACCTCGTCACCACAAGCGTTCCAGCGCCTATACGACACCCTTGAGCATCTAAATTGTGTGTACTGCATCGACGCAATTGCGACTAAATACGTCCCACAGGTGAAATAAAACACTAGCGTCGGCACCGACGTGACACTCAAATATAGTGCACTAGCGCCGACCAAGATGATCCCAAATACAGCAAACAGATACGACTCTCTAAGGCGATTCTCATCCATAGCCTCACAGGAATACAGCTTGCTCATTGACCTAGGCTCCCCCACAGCGACCTTCCTGGCGAGAAGCATGCGACTCAGTGAGGTTTTCTCACCGGGGGTGGTGGTGCTGGCGGCCTGAGCGGTGGGATGGTGGGGATGTGCTGATAGGGCCGGGGTGGGGTGTGTCGGAGCGAGGTGCACGCGGAGCCGTGCGTCAGAGTTGTTTTCGACCAAGATAACCTGCTCGCAAGAAAGGCTCCGCGCGACTGTCCTATCGTGCCACTGTCGACGTACCCATCGCTACTGTGCGTACCGTCAGCGGCTGGCTGACCGCCCACCGCCGCGCCCACGACACCCGCCCGCATCAGCGGGCCGCCACCACCTGGGTCCAGGCCGTTGTGGTGCTGCGGTGGCTCAAGGACGGCACTGATGTGCGGGCCCTGGCCCGCGACTCCGGTGTCTGGCAGGCCACCGCCTACCGGTACCTGCATGAGGCCCTGAAGGTCATCGCCCAACGGTCTCCCGATATCGCCGACGTCCTGAACAGGCTCCGGCGCAGAGGCGAGCCGTTCGTCTGCCTGGACGGCACCCTGGTGCGCACTGACCGGGTCGCAGCCCGCACCCAGGCCGGCAACCACCTGTGGTACTCGGGTAAGCACAAGGCCTTCGGTGGCAACGTGCAGCTCCTGACCGATCACACTGGCTTCCCGGTGCGGACCGCGCCCGTGGAGCCCGGTTCGACCCATTTTCGTCACCGCCGCCCGCAACCATGCCCTGCCGGCGCTGTACCGGGCGGCGTCGCTGGGGCTGCCCACACTGGCGGACAAGGGCTACATCGGGGCCGGCATCGGCATCAAGGTCCCGGTCAAGAACCCCTGCCCAGATCCCGACACCCGGTGGCACGTGCGAGCTGATCACCTCCATGCGAGCCCCGGCCGAAAGAGCCAACGCACTGATCAAGCACTTCAAGGCCCTACGACACGTCACCCTCAGCCCCACAACCATCACCACCGCAGCCCTGGTCATCCTCACACTCCACAAAGGCCTCTGGTGAGAAAACCTCAGTGATCCTTCCCATCATCACCGCCTCCGTCAAACTCGGGACGATTCAACCCGACAACAGGCTCCACCCACCGCACCCTCAAACAAATAGAGTCGCGAGCCACTCGGCCAACCAACTACACCGAATTTACCGGCCCGCTGTCAGTTCACCCCTATTCTCACTGAGAGCATTAAGGTCTTCAACGATAAACGAAACAGGAGAATACATTAGCCTGCGAACATGGACTAACCCTTCTCGGTGACCAAGATACTCGCGAGCATCAGGATTATCTGAGTATAAGTCAATAACTTTTTCAAATTGAACATACCCCAATGGAAGGTAGGACATCGGAAAACTATATTGCAACCCGTTTTTGTCCTCAATGAGAACGAACATCCCGCCATTGCTCCTTCGGCCGCCTATCATGCGAGGTCGATCGCCCCAATTAATTCGGGTCCTGTACCTCCCTGCGGGCCAGACAATAATTCCATTCGAGTTGAGAATGATCTCCGGTTCTGTCATTGCACTGAACGGAAACGTCACTAGACTCATTATTGCCATGACCAGAAAGAAGACCGTGAGCATAGCAGCAACAATGGTGGCCCGCGGTGTAGTCGAGTCGCCTCCCGCAACAGCCATCATCCCAATCACTGCTGCTCCAGCAATCAGAACGATGGAGCTCATGACTTGCCATATGAGAAATAGCAACGAGGGTCCGAACGTTACCTCACCACCACTTGCGTTCCAGCGCTTGTACGACTTTTTTGCGAATCTAAACTGCGCGTACTGCATCAACGCCACCGTAACCAGATAAGTCCCGCCGGTGCGATAGAACACCAGTGTCGGCGCCAATGAGATACCGGAATATAGCACACTGGCACAGAGTAGGACGATCCCGAAGAATCCATAATAATATACCTCTTTGAGACGATTCGCGTCCATGGCCGAACAAGAATACGACTCGTCCATTGGTCTCACTTTACCCACGTGCAACTGTCTTCCTGTCGATCATGCATTCGCAGCCTCGACGACGCCGACCTCGGTAACTTAAGGTGACTGGCCACGCATGCGCACGCCCAGCATACAGAAGACGCCTCCAAGGGATCGACGAGAATCCACAAAACTGGATTTAAGTGCAACACCTTACGAATGCAAAGGTCACTTATATGCCAAGTTTATCCCACGTCCAAGCTGATGCGCTATTCCAGGCATCCGAGGCTTTATCCTCCAGGTACTTCCCAGTGTCTTCAGCCCAGTTCCCGACGGCATCTACTCCTTTACCTACCCCTTTCTTTGTTTCTTCCCAAGGGTGGTTAATAATCTCTCGATGCTCCAATGATATTGCATTATCATAGAGCCAACCTACCCCTTCTGCCGCGAGTGTCGCTACGCCAGCGACTACAATGACACCAACCATAGTAGCGGCTTCGGGTAAGAGCGCCACCGTGACTATGCCTGCAGCTGTCGTGGCCGCAACTTTAGCTAATGGGGCGCCGGTTGCAAGATCGACCGCCGGACCGCCAAACGCCACCGCCTTCCCTGCGAACTTGCGGACGCCGTCTCCGACTGCTTCAAGCCCATCAGCGGTTCTTCGCATGGCTGTCGGCTTTGGCTTGTTCAGCTTGTTCTCAATCGCTTTTTTGCTTGGAGGTCGACTTCGAGTTTTTACTGACGGGCTGTGAGACTTGTCGGCGGCCCGGTTGTATGCCCAAATACCAGCAGCTTCCCGCAAGGAATCTGCCCATCCCTCAGACGTCGCAGCTCAATCTCCGCGCCCCTCGCATTAGGAACCCCGGTCGAGGGCAGATACAGCGCAGGCGGCACGAACGGACGCTCCGGGTTCGGACCGAGCGATCCCTCATCGCCCAGCGGCTCAGCGGCCTCCGCCCGCTCAGGAGGGGACAGCAACATGAAGTCACGAGAAGATCTCATGCTCAACGCTATCGAGACCACTTGTGCATCGCAGCACTATTTACCACTAGTACTGTGACGTTGGTCGCTCCAGAGGCGCCACCGACGCTGGTCCAGTGAGCCCCTGCACACGCCACAGGCCTTCCTCAGTGGCGAGCTCGGCGCACAACTCAGGATGATGCGAGTAGAACGCCACCACCCGCTGCAACTGGACACTGGTCAGTGGAAGAGTGTCCATCTCCGCCCGGATGCGACCGACCCGATCGTTCTCCACCACGAGATTCCCACCGGCGCTGCGGCCCACGAGCCGCGGACGGTCGGCCCACCAGAACAGCGACTCACGGCTCGTCCCCACGGCGAAGCGGATGCGCTCCGCGTCAAGAACAATCTCCGTGCGGCGCCCAGGCAGCGGCTTCGACAAGCCCAGGAAGAAGGAGGCGATGAGGAAGACCATGGCCAGGAGTAGGGGCACCACCACGGTTCCCCGATCACTGCGGTCACTGACTGCCAGGAGTCCGACGGCCAGCAGGCCCCCGAGCGCCATGAGTGCTGCCTCGACGTGAACCGCGACCTGGACCAACCACGTGTTCCGCAGGCAGATTCCCTCACTGCTCCGGGTCCACCGCCGAGGAGCCGCTGTTCGAGACCTGCGCGCCGCGGCGAGTGCGACGCTGTGGATGAGGAGCACCAGGCTGAGGACCACCCCCAGAAGGAAGCCCGCTGTCTGTCTCCCGCTCGTTGCATACGTGAAACCGACCAGGACGATGACGGCCCAGATCAGGAGTCTCCACGGTGCTCGCTTAGCGCGTCGATCGGCTTCCTCGCATGTACTCGGCTTCGAGGAGTCCGCCTTTTCTCTCTGGTCCTCCTCCCCAACGCTGCGCTCCACGTCTGTTGACACGTGCGGCGCCGTCTCGACCGGCGCATCACCGACTCCCTCCCCTGCAGGAGCAGACGGAGTTGGGGAACAGTACGGGGCCGCGGAGAAGGGCCCCGCCGATCCAGGCACCGGGACATAGGCACTCGCAGAGCCGTAGGACTCCCCTTCCCTAGGCGGCCGTCCGCCTTGGGGGCCGCCGTACTGGATACCCTCATACGGAGAACCCGATCCCGGTGCTGCCCCATGCGCCGGCGTCGGAGATACCGGTACGCCCACCGACGGCGTCGAAGCCTGCATGGGGACACCGGAGGAGGCAGTCCTCTCTCCCTCCTGCACGGGAGGGGTCATGAGTGCACGCACCCGCTGCAGCCCTTGGCCAGTGCCGAGCTCTCCTCGCAGCTCGGCGTGAATCGAGTAGAGCTCGAGCACGGACTGAAGCTGAACGTGTCCAATGGGTACCACGAAGATAGGAAAGTTCACCGCCCCTCCCGCACCACCGGTGATCATGGCGTGCGGTCGCATGCGATGAGTAATGCTCGCCTCAAGATTCGGCCGCGCCTCCCAGGGAATGCGGACTCGTGTGTTCCCGCCCGCCCAGATCCATACCGCGTCCGGCGTCAGGACGATCTCCGGTGCTCCTCTACCACCGGTAGGAACAGTCACACAGCCCACCAGCCAGCCGAGCAGCACGACGACGGCCACGGCGATCGTCCATGCGCCGTCGGGAGAGGCCGCGGCGGAGAAGAGCTGCATCCCCACGGCGGTCAGCGCCCCTGTCCACGCCACCGCAGCAGGCAGATACTCCAGCAGGCCACTGAGGCGTGAGGGCCCGAACTGGACGCATCCGGGCCCTTGGCTCCAGTAGTCGGCGGACCGCGCGATCCGGCGGCTCAGGGCTGTCCTGCCCGCCCCGTACAGGGCGAGGCTCAGGCTGCCCACGACCAGCATGACGCCCAGTGGCTTCTCAGGACCGCGCAGGCACAGGAGGCCACCGACGAGGACGAAGGCGCCGAGCACCTTGACCAGGCACCCCTGGCCAGCCCTCCCACGGTCGGCACGCTCCCGGAAGGTCTCTACACCATGTCCTGCCTGCGACGCCGTCGAGTAACCACTCTCGCTCATGCTCCGCCCTCGGGTCACCCGATGAGCGAGTGACGGGAGATCGTGGCCTCGCGCCCCGGCCCGACGCCGATGGCGGAGATGCGGCAGCGGGCCAGCTCCTCGATGCGCAGCACGTAGTCCTGGGCGGCCTGCGGCAGGTCGGCGAAGCTGCGGACCTCGCTGATGTCTTCGCTCCAGCCTGGCAGCTCCTCGTAGACGGGGGCGGCGTGGTGGAAGTCGGACTGGGTCAGCGGCATCTCCTGGGTGACGGTGCCGTCAATGTCGTAGGCGACGCACACCGGAATGGTCTCGTGCCCGGTGAGGACGTCGAGCTTGGTCATCACCAGGTCGGTCAGCCCGTTGACGCGTGCCGCGTAGCGGGTGACGACGGCGTCGTGCCAGCCGCAGCGGCGGGGCCTGCCGGTGGTGACCCCGTACTCGCCACCCTCGGTGCGAAGACGCTCCCCCGTGTCGTCGAGCAGCTCGGTGGGGAAGGGCCCCTCCCCCACGCGGGTCGTGTAGGCCTTGACCACGCCGACGACCGAGTCGATCCGGGTGGGCCCCACGCCGGTGCCGGTGCAGGCGCCGCCGGCGGTGGGGTTGGAGGAGGTGACGAAGGGGTAGGTGCCGTGGTCGATGTCGAGCATCGTGGCCTGGCCGGCCTCGAACAGGACGGTCTTGCCCTTGTCCAGAGCGCTGTTGAGCACCAGGGAGCAGTCCACGACCATGGGCCGGACCCGCTCGGCGTAGGACAGCAGCTCGTCGGCAACGGCGTCGGCATCGATGGCGGCCCGGTTGAAGACCTTGAGGAAGAGGCTGTTCTTCTGGTCCAGGGCCGAGCGGACCTTCTGACGCAGGATCGACTCGTCGAAGAGGTCCTGGACACGGATGCCCACACGGTTCATCTTGTCCGCGTACGTCGGTCCGATCCCGCGGCCGGTGGTGCCCAGGTGACGCGAGCCCAGGAAGCGCTCGGTGGTGCGGTCCAGAACCCGGTTGTAGGAGGGGATGATGTGGGCGTTGGCACTGATGAGGAGACTGGAGGCGTCCTTGCCACGGGAGGTGATCTCAGCGATCTCGTTGAAGAGGACCTCCAGGTCGACGACGACGCCGTTGCCGATGATGGGCGTGACCCCGGGGGTGAGGACACCGGCCGGCAGGAGGTGGAAGGCGAACTTCTCGCCGTCGATGACCACGGTGTGGCCGGCGTTGTTACCACCGTTGAACTTCACGACGTAGTCGACGTCCTGACCGAGCTGGTCAGTCGCCTTGCCCTTTCCCTCGTCTCCCCACTGGGTACCGACGACGACAACGGCTGGCATGGCTGCTCCCTGACTTCAGTGACGGCGTGCCGGTGGACACACCGCCCTCAAGCCTACCGGAGCCGAGCGACGAGGTGCCGTCACTTCCCCCACCAACGGAACGAGGAGACGATACGGTGGAGGCATGTCTCATATCACCGTCCGCCGTAGCTCCACACAGCGCTCTGTGCTGGCGAGCCTCCTCGTCCTGACCGTATCCGCCGTCCTGGTCCTGGCCGGCACCCCGGGGTACGCCTTTCCCACGGCCGATGAGGATATGAGCTTCAGCATTTCCAGTGACATCGTTGTCAAGGACGAAGACACGTTCTCTGTGAAGCTCACGATGTCTGAGAGTGAATCCGTTCCGGTGCTCAGCGAGAGCGTGTGCGATAAGGGCTCGCCCGACTCAAGCAACTCGAGCATCAAGGACCTCAAGGTGAACTTCAAATCTGAAAACGGCACCCGTACGTGCACGATGGAGGGGACCGGCTCCATCACCTCATCCTCGAAGAACGTCAGGCACAAGGGCGATGAGTTCATCGTTCAGACGCTGAACTTCGATAACTTCCCCTCCGGCGTCTCCGCCGACGTCACCCAGTCAGTCACTTTCCCGGGTAAGGTCACCGAGGCCGACGGCGGCACGGTCGAGGGCACCAAGGTCTCCTTCAACGACAACGACCAGCATGAGGTCAAGGGGAAGGACAAGCCCGCCAAGAGCGCGGCGACCGGCAGCTCACAGGACGCTGCGGGAGAGGATGACAGCGGTTCCATTCCCGTGTGGGTCTGGGTGCTTGTCGGCACGCTTGCCGTGGCCATCGTGGGCGGCGTTGTGGCCGCGATCGTCATGAGCCAGAGGAAGAAGCAGTCCCAGTTCAATCCTTACGCGACTCCTGCACAGGGCTACGACCCCAACCAGGCATTCCCCGGACAGCCAATGCAGCAGCCCGACCAGCCCGGCTACACCGAGCCCTACCAGCAGGGCCAGCCGACGCCGCAGCCCTACCAACCGGGTCAACCGGGCCAGCAGCCCTACCAGCCCGGCTACACCGAGCCCTACCAGCAGCCCTACAACAACCAGCCGGGCCAGCCCGGCCAGGGGTTCTAAAGAGCCCCCGAGACGCATGGCCCCGGAATCAGTCGATTCCGGGGCCATGACACTGCGTGGTGACGCCGCACTCACCGAGAGCGCGTTCGCATCATTGGGGACTCCGACGTCGAAGCACCACGGAGCGCCACCATGGTGGAACGCTGCAGCAGGGCGATGAGGTAGGTCTGGAAAGCCGGCCCGACCAGAACCATGAACCACGTGACCGCGGCCCGCGAAGCCGGCAGCCCCCACAAGACGATCGCCGGCGCCGCCACAATCACCAGAGCAATCACCGTGACTCCCAGACGGCCCACCGCAAGACGAAGCGCATTGGACAGGTGCCGGCCGACCGGGGCGGCGAAGAAGGCGGCCAGCGGCAGCAGCCAGACGAGGATCGCGGCCAGGAGCACTCCCCCGGCCAGTACCAGCCCGGACAGCGCACCGCTCGTTCCACCGTTCCGCTCGCCCACCGAGGAGCCGGACAGGAGCAGGTACTCCCAGGCGCTCATGGCCACCAGGACGAGCACCGGCGGCCACCAGGCCAGGGACTGGCGCAGGTTGAGACGGAAGGACCGCCACCACGTGCTCATGACCGCCGGCTCGTCGTCGGCCACCATCTCACCGGCCACCCGGGCGCAGGCCGTCAGGGAGGCTCCTGCCGTCACCACCGGCAGGCAGCCGGCCAGAGTGAGGACGTTGAGGATGACGACATCCGCCGCTGCGGACCAGGCCCGGTAGGCCGGGCTGTCGGGGCCGGGGAACAGCGCCACGAGAGCTCCTTCGTCGAGACTCGAGCAGTAACAGGTGGACATGATACGGACGGTTCTCAAGGCCGGTGGTGGGGTCTTGAGAACCGCCCGTATCAGAACAGGTGTGAGGGGATCAGCCCTTGACCGCCCCCGCGGCCACGCCCTCGATGATGTGCTTCTGACCGAAGAGGTAGAAGGCGACGATCGGGACGATGGCGAAGACGAGCATGGCCATCTGGGCGCCCATGTCCCGGTTGCCGTTGGAGCCGACAAGAGACTGGATGACGATCGGGACCGTCTTGTAGCGCTCGTCCTGGCCGATCACGAGGTTGGGCAGGAGGAAGTCGTTCCACACCCACATGGCGTTGAGGATCGCCACCGTGACCGCCGTCGGCTTGAGCAGCGGCATGACCACCTTGAAGTAGGTCTGCAGCGGGGAGCAGCCGTCCATGTAGGCGGCCTCCTCGATCTCCATGGGGATCGACTTGATGAAGCCGGCGAACAGGAACACCGACAGCCCACCACCGAAACCGAGGTAGAGGACGATCATGCCCCAGGGCGTGGCCAGGCCGAGCTGGTCGGCCACCTTGACGGTGGGGAACATGACCATCTGGAAGGGAGCGATCATGGAGAAGGCGAAGGCGTAGTAGATCATGGAGGTCCACCACGTCTTGATGCGGGTGATGTAGTAGGCGGTCATCGCCGTGAGGAACACGATGACGACGACGGAGCCCACGGTGATGAACAGCGACCAGCCCATGGCGCTGGCGAAGCCCGACAGGGCCAGGCCGGTGGCGTAGTTGTCCAGGCCGGCGAAGGTCTTCGCGGTCGGCAGGGCGAAGGGGCTGTCGGAGATGTAGAACTTGCCCTTGAAGGAGTTGATGACGATGAAGGCCAGTGGAATGACCCACACGAGGGCCAGGACGGCCAGCAGCCCCACGAGTGTCTTCTGCCCCGTTGTCTGCGGAGCGGCCTTCTGACCGCCCTGACGGGCAGGGGCGGCGGATCCGGGGGACTGAGTCTTGACGGCGGTGCTCACGCGTCGACCTCCTTGGAACGAGTGGCGCTCAGCTGGATGAGCGCGATGGCGGCGACGATGAGGAAGAAGATGACGGCCTCGGCCTGGGCGACGCCCTCCTGGCCGATCTTCTTGTACATCGTGTTGACGATGCTGAGCGCGGCCATCTGAGTCTGCTTAGCGGGCGCACCGTTGGTCAGGGCGAGGTTCTGGTCGTACATCTTGAAGGTGTTGGCCAGAGTGAGGAACAGGCAGATGGTGATCGAGGGCATGATCATCGGCAGCGTCACGTTGCGCAGGGTCTGCCACCTGCCGGCGCCGTCGATCTGCGATGCCTCGATGAGCTCGGGCGGCACGTTCTGCAGACCGGCGATGTAGATGACCATCATGTAGCCCATGAGCTGCCAGTTGACGAGCATGACCAGTCCGGCCAGCCCCAGTCGCCAGTCGTTGACGATCGTCTGCCCCCAGCGCTGGAGAATCGCGTTGAGCATCACCTGCCAGGTGTAGCCCAGGACGATGCCGCCAATGAGGTTGGGCATGAAGAACACGGCACGGAAGAAGTTGGTGCCGCGCAGCTTACGGGTCAGGAAGTAGGCCAGGGCGAAGGCCCCCAGGTTCACCGTGACAATCGAGATGACCGAGACAACGGCAGTGAAGACAAGCGCCTGCGGGAAGTCGCTGCGCTCCCCCAGTGCCCTGGCGTAGTTGTCAGTGCCCACGAACCGCGCATTGGTGAGGGTGCTGAACTTGGCGAAGGAGAGATAGAGCCCCATGAAGAAGGGGACGATGAACGCGATCATGAAGGCCAACAGGGTTGGCCCTGCAAAAACTGGGAAGAACTTTTTCAGTGCCTTGGTCATATCTACCTCGAGGTGCGACCGGCACCCGACGAACTGGCCGGGTACCAGAGAGCTCCCACCGGGGCGGCAGCGCGAGACGAACGGCTCGAACGTGCCGCCCCGGCAGGAGAGGGGATGGGGAGATGAGTCGCCGTCGCGATGCCCGCTGGAGCAGCGCCCTCAGCGGTGGGCTCGGGCGACTCCTGGTTGTCAGCCCTCCTTGGAGGCCTTCTTCTCGGAGGCCCAGGTGGTCACGAAGAAGTCCTTGACCTTCGCCCAGTCCTCACTGCCGGAGGCGTACTGCGCCAGGTGCTGGCCGAGCTGGTCCTTGAAGTCCTGGCTCGGGAAGGTCGGGAAGACCCACTTGACGGGCGTGAGGTCCTTGTTGTTGATGGCCGCGGAGACCTCCTTGCCCAGCGGGTCGGAGGGGGCCAGCTCGGCGTAGGCCTTGTAGGGCGCGATGATGCTGAGCTTCTCGGCGGCGAGCTTGGCACCCTCGGCGTCGGTGAACAGCCAGGTGAGGAAGTCCTTGGTGGCCTTCTGGTCGCCCTCGGCGGCCTGGGAGTTGATCGTCAGGTAGTTCTCGGTGCCGATGGCGATGTTGGACTTGTCCTCGCCGGAGACGCCGACGTAGATCGGCATGAAGTGGACGTCCTCGGCCTTGACCGTGTTGCCCGAGACCTCGGAGATCTGCGACCAGCCCCAGTTGCCGTTCTGAACCATGGCGGCCTTGCCCAGGGCGAAGTCGGCCATGGAGTCGGTGACCGTCTTGGCACTGGCCTCGGTGGGCTTGATCGTGGAGTTGTTGAGGTAGAGGTCGAAGATCTGCTTGTAGTTCTCCGAGTAGGTCAGCTTGACCTCGTCGAGGTCGTCGACCTTGGCGTCGCGGTACTCGTAGTAGACGGGGTAGTTGGCCAGGTGGGTCTGCCAGCGCCAGTCCTCACCAGGGGACAGCGAGGTCGCGGCGAAGACGCCCTCGATGCCGAGGTCGGCCTTCTTGGACTGCATGTCCTCGACGACCTCCTTGAGCTTGTCGAAGCCCTTGATCTCGTCGACGGAGGTGGCCTTGGCGCCCTCCATGCCGAAGTACTTCTTGAGGATGGCGGCGTTGTAGATGATGCCGTAGCCCTCGATGGCCAACGGGACGCCCACGACCTTGCTCTCGTCACCCTTGAGGGCCATGGACTCATCCGTCAGCTGCTTGGTGAAGTCGGCGTCGGACAGGTCGGAGGCGTAGTCCTTCCAGTTGCCGTAGCCCACGGGGCCGTTGAGGTTGAACAGCGTGGGCGGGTTGGACTTGGCGACCTCGGACTTCAGGGTCTGCTCGTAGGTGCCGGAAGCAGCGGTGACGACCTTGACGTTCACACCGGTCTTCTTGGTGTAGGCGGTCGCGATGTCCTTGAACGCCTGCTCCGACTCGGGCTTGAAGTTGAGGAAGTAGACGCCTCCGGCGCCGTCGGAACCGGACGAGCCCTTCGAGCAGGCCGCCAGGGTCGCGGCGACGGCGATCGCAGCAGTTCCACCGAGCACGGAGCGGCGGGAGATGAGTCGCATTGGGGTCCTCCTTTGGACGCATGGGACAGGCGCGGACAGAGGCGTCCGCAAGGTGCGACTGCCGTGTCGCCGGCGGCGGACCCGTCGGCTCAACGGCGACGACCTATCATGGCACATTTCCGCCCGTATTGCTGCAAGGTTTGCAATCAGTGGCCTGGGTCTCAGCCAGACATCTTTCGTTCGACAGGCTGTTCACCCCGGCAGGTCGCAGATCCTGCCTCCCCTCTAGGAGACACCATCATCGCTTATCCCCCTTTGCAAGAATGCAACCGATCGATCAGTTCGCCGTCGGGAGCCTCTCCACCGACCCCACCACCCCCTGCGCGAACAGGATGTGGCCCCGGCACCACAGGGGTGCCGGGGCCACGCGCAGCGATCAGTCGCCGCTCACCCCCGTACGGGGTGAGGACTCACTTGCGGGCGGAGCCGACGGAGCCGAGGCGCTCGCAAGCCTCGACGACGCGGGCGGCCATGCCCTTCTCGGCGGCCTTGCCCCAGGCGCGCGGGTCGTAGGCCTTCTTGGAGCCGACCTCGCCGTCGATCTTGAGCACGCCGTCGTAGTTCTTGAACATGTGGTCCGCCACCGGGCGCGTGAAGGCGTACTGGGTGTCGGTGTCCACGTTCATCTTGATGACGCCGTTGCGCACGGCCGTGGCAATCTCCTCGGCGGT
The DNA here is from genome assembly GCF_001812965.1 of Actinomyces sp. HMSC075C01. NCBI lineage: Bacteria > Bacillati > Actinomycetota > Actinomycetes > Actinomycetales > Actinomycetaceae > Actinomyces > Actinomyces sp. HMSC075C01. The sequence goes on along the minus strand of NZ_KV810928.1, from coordinate 44,338 downwards.
GGAGCCGGAGCCGCCGTGCATGACCAGGTCGAAGGGGGTCTTCTTGTCCCCGACCTTGGTGGCCAGGCGGTCGCCCAGGCGCTTGGCGACGTCGGCCTGGATCTCGCCCAGGAGCTCGGGGCGGAGCTTGACGTGGCCGGGCTTGTAGGCGCCGTGCACGTTGCCGAAGGTCAGCGCCGTGGTGTAGCGGCCGTTCTCGCCCAGGCCCAGGGCCTCGACGGCGGCCCAGGCGTCGTCGGCCGTGGTGTAGAGGCTGGCGTTCTCCTCGCCCTTGATGCCGTCCTCCTCGCCGCCGACGGCGCCGATCTCGATCTCCAGGATGGTGTTGGCCTTCTTGCTCATGGCCAGCAGCTCGACGGCGAGCTTGATGTTGTCGTCGAGGGTCTCGGCGGAGCCGTCCCACATGTGGGACTGGAAGGCGGTGGGCTCGCCGCGCTTGGCCTGCTCGATCTCGATCTCGAGCAGCGGCCTGAGCCAGGTGTCGACCAGCTTGCGCGGGCAGTGGTCCGTGTGCAGCGCGAAGGTGATCGGGTACAGGTCGGCGATCGAGTAGGCGTAGGCGGACATGGCCAGGGAGCCCTTGACCCTGTCGGCGCGGGAGGAGCCGGACCAGTAGGCGGCGCCCCCGTTGGAGACCTGGACGATGCCGTCGGACTCGGCCTCGGTGAAGCCCTGGAGGGCGGCGGACAGAGTCTGGGACGAGGTGACGTTGATCGCGGGGATGGCATACTTGCCGGCCTTCGCGCGGTCAAGCATGTCGGCGTAGGACTCCGGGGTTGCAATGGCCACTGGGTGCCTCCTGATTGTCTGTGTGAGTCAGTGGTGCGGGGCCGATTGTTCCACGAATTCGAGGCCGAGTGAACCGGATCATGGTCCCAAGTCGGGCAGCGGTCGGGCGCCATGCCCTGTTCAGGGGTGGTTTGGCCCCGCCGTCCACGAGGCGGGCCGTCGCAGCGAGCCGCAACGGCCCCCGGAGTCAGTCGGGCGCCGGCCCCGCGTGCTGGAGTATCCAGGCGTGCATGGCCACCGCCGCGGCGGCCGCCACATTGATGGAGCGGGTGGAGCCGTACTGGCCAATGCGCAGCAGGCGGGAGCAGCCGGCGCTCAGCTCGGCGCTGATGCCCTCACCCTCGGAGCCGAAGACCATGAGGCAGCGCTCGGGCAGATCGGCGGACTCCAAGGGCTGGGCCCCGGGGCCGTTATCGATGCCGACGACCTCGTAGCCCTCGGCCCGCGCCCAGGCGAGCAGCTCGCCGGGCTCGGGGTGGTGGCGCACGTCCAGGTAGCGGTTGGTGACCATGGCGCCGCGCTTGTTCCAGCGGCGTCGGCCGATGATGTGGACGCCGGCCACGTTGAAGGCGTTTGCGCTGCGCACGATGGAGCCGATGTTGAGGTCCTGGCTGACGTTCTCGATGGCGATGTGCAGCCGGTGGGCGCGGGCGGCCAGGTCGGCGCAGATCGCCGCGACGGTCCAGTAGCGGTAGCGGTCGACGACATTGCGCCGGTCACCGGCGGCGAGCAGCTCGCGATCGTAGCGGGGGTCGGAGGGCCAGGCCCCGGGGCCGCCGGGCCAGGGGCCGACGCCGACCTGACGGACGTCGGCCGGCCGGTCCTCCTCCGGACTCGGCACAGAATCCGCGACGGAGGCAGCGGGCAGGTACTCCCCCTCAGGCAGGTCGGCAGGGGCCTCAGGCTCCGCCCCACCCGCCCGCGGGCGCCGTCGGGTGCTCACTCCAGGCCGAGGTCGGCCAGATCGAGCGCCGCGTAGTAGGGCAGGCCGGCAGCCTCGATGCGCTCGCGCGCCCCGGTGGCCCGGTCCACGATGACGGCCACGGCACGCACGTCGGCGCCCGCCTCACGCAGGGCCTCGACGGCCTCCAGGGGCGAGCCGCCGGTGGTGGAGGTGTCCTCCAGGACCACCACACGGCGCCCGGCGACGTCGGGGCCCTCGATGCGGCGGCGCATGCCATGGTCCTTGGCGGCCTTGCGCACGACGAAGGCGTCCAGCTCCAGGCCGCGCGAGGCCGCGGCGTGCAGCATGGCGGCGGCCACGGGGTCGGCCCCCATGGTCAGGCCGCCGACCGCGTCGATCTCGTCGGTGCCCAGGCCCGCCTCCTCGAGGAGGTCGAGCATGACGTGGCCGATGAGGGGGGCGGCCTCGTGGTGGAGGGTGGCGCGGCGCATGTCCACGTAGAAGTCGGACTCGAGGCCGGAGGCGAGGGTGACCTTGCCGCGGACGACGGACAGCTCGTTGACGAGCTCGGCCAGGCGGGTGATGTGGGAGTCGTTGGTGCTCACGACTCCGATGGTAGTGGGATTCGGGGGCCGTGCGACGGGTAGACACCCGCCGCGGCAGGAGCCCGCCCCATCCGCGCCGCGCGGATGGGGCGGGCTCCTGGGGGCTCAGCGGAAGAGGGAGTCAGGACAGGGCGGCCACGGCGGCGTCGTAGTCGGGCTCCTGACCGACCTCGGGGACCTGCTCGGTGTAGACGACCTTGCCGGACTCGTCGAGGACCACGACAGCGCGCGACAGCAGACCGGCCAGCGGGCCGTCGGCCAGGGTGACGCCGTAGTCGGCGCCGAAGGTGGAGCGGAAGGTCGAGCCGGTGACCACGTTGGTGAGGCCCTCGGCGCCGCAGAAGCGGGAGCCGGCGAAGGGCAGGTCGGCGGAGACGCAGACCACGGTCGTGTTGTCCAGATCGGAGGCCAGCTTGTTGAACTGGCGCACAGAGGCGGCGCACACCCCGGTGTCCACCGAGGGGAAGATGTTGAGGACCACGCGGCGGCCGGCCAGGGACTGGCTGGTGACCGGGGCGAGGTCGGCGCCCACGAGGTCGAAGGCGGGTGCGGCCGAGCCCACAGCGGGCAGCTCGCCGACAGTGCTGACGGGGTCTCCGTGGAAGGTAATGGAAGCCATGGTGTGATGGTTGCAGGTCACGGCTCCCCCTGGCCAGCGGGAGCACTCAGCCCTGGGCGATTCCGCGGTGGGATCGGACCGCAAGCCGGCTCTCGCGCCCGGATCTGTCACGATTGGCGACTTTTAGAGGCAGTCTCCGCCGACCTCGCCGCATCTGTGCTGGTCAGCGCCTCGGGAAGGTCGGAAGTAATGCGAATAGCCCCGGAATAGTCGCCATCTGTGACACTTTGCGCCGTCAGTGAGCCCCCACGACCTCAGTCGCGCCCCGACCGGAACGCTCAGGGTCACCGGCCATTCGGCGCACGAGCCAGCGGGGTGCCAGTCGCAGTATGGCGTTGGCGCTGCGGTAGCGCAGGCTCGGGGTGCAGATGACCTGGCCGCGGCGCACCGCAGCGAGTCCGTCACTGACCACGCGCTCGGCGTCCAGCCACAGTGGCGCCTTCCACTGAGTCTCATCGATGCCGGCCGCGGCGTGGAAGCCGGTGTGGACCAGCCCCGGGCACAGCGCCGTGGCGCTCACCCCGGTGCCGGCGAGCTCGACGGCCAGTGCCTCGGTGAACCGCAGCACCCAGGCCTTGTGGGCCGCGTAGGTACCTACGACATTGTGCGCGGCAACGGAGGAGACGTTGAGAATGGCACCGCGTCCGCGCTCCACCATGGCGCCGGCCGCCGCGTGAGAGGCCACCATGACCGCCCGGACCATGACGTCGAGGGCCTGCTCCTCACGGGCCAGGTCTCCCCCGACGAAGTGCTGCCCCAGCCCGAAGCCGGCGTTGTTGACCAGGAGCCCCACGGGCTTGCTCTTGTCCCGCAGGCGCTCGGCGACGCGCTCGAGCTCATCGCGCTCGGACAGGTCGGCCTGCAGAGTCTCCACCTGGACGCCTGCGAACTGCCGCACCTCCTCGGCCACCTTCCGCAGGCGCTCAGGGGTGCGCGCCACGAGGACGAGATCATGACGGGCCTGGGCGAGCTGCCAGGCGAACTCCAGGCCGAGGCCGCTCGTGGCCCCGGTGACAAGTGCTGTTCCCATGGCGGCAGATTAAGGACGCTTACTGAGCGATCAATGGGAACCCGCCCTGCCGCCGGTTACCCTGCTGCCATGCGCCTGGCCACCTGGAACGTCAACTCCATCCGCACCCGCGTCGACCGCGTCCTGGCCTTCCTGGAGCGTGAGGACATCGATGCCCTGGCGATGCAGGAGATCAAGTGCCGCCCCGACCAGTTCCCGGTCGAGCCCTTCGAGGCCGCCGGCTACGAGCTGGCCATCCACGGGCTCAACCAGTGGAACGGGGTGGCGATCGCCTCACGCGTGGGTCTCGACGACGTCACCACCTCCTTCCCTGGCCAGCCCGCCTGGGCGGCCAAGCCCGAGGCCGAGCCGGTCGTCGAGGCCCGGGCGCTGGGGGCGACGGTGGGTGCGGCCTCGGATGCGAGGCCGGTGCGCCTGTGGAGCCTGTATGTGCCCAACGGCCGCGAGCTCACCCACCCGCACTACACGTACAAGCTCGACTGGCTGCGGGTACTGCGTGACGACGTCGCCGCCTGGCTCGAGGCCGAGCCCGACCTGCCGCTGGCACTGGCGGGCGACTGGAACGTGGCGCCCAGGGACGAGGACGTGTGGGACATGAGCGTCTTCGAGGGCGCCACCCACGTCTCCTTACCGGAGCGTGAGGCCTTCGCCGCCTTCGCCGAGGCGGGCATGAGTGAGGTCACGCGCGAGCGGGTCACCAACTACACGTACTGGGACTACCAGAAGCTGCGCTTCCCGAAAAACGAGGGCATGCGCATCGACTTCGTCTACGCCTCACCGGCCCTGGCCGGTCACGTCACCGGCGCCGCCATCGACCGCGACGAGCGCAAGGGCAAGGGCGCCTCCGACCACGTCCCCGTCATCGTCGAGGTCAGCTGAGGTCGAGGGCCGCGGCCCCACGGGCGGACGGACACCGGGCGTCCTTCGTCCGCAGCCCCCTACAAGGCCAGGATTTGGTCGCCGAGCTCGGGCCAGGTCCGCCGGTGAACCGCCCCGAAGGGCTTAGCCCCCAGGAAGACGGCCTGGCGCTCGGCGACCGGATCCACCCAGATGAAGGAGCCCGACTGGCCGAAGTGCCCGAAGGTCTGCTCACTGTTGCCGGTCCCGGTCCAGTGCGGGGACTTGGCTCCGCGTACCTCCACCCCCAGGCCGAAGGGGTTGGGGGTCTGTCGCCCATAGCCGGGTAGGACGCCGTCGAGGCCGAGCAGGACCGGAGTGCGGGCGCGCTGCGCGAGGGCGGGCGAGACGAGCCTGGGCGCGGCCAGCTCGCGGGCGAACAGGGACAGGTCGCGGGCGCTGCCCTCCCCGGAGTGGGCGGGCGAGCCGGGGATGAGGACGCTGGCCATCCCCAAGGGCTCGAGCACCGTGGTCTCCACCCAGGTCTCCAGGGGAGTGCCGGTGGCCTCCTCGAGGCGCTCGCCCAGGATCTCGATGCCGCGGTTGGAGTAGATGCGGCGCGTGCCCGGGGCAGCCAGGCGCTCGTCGGAGTCGGCCGCGATCCCCGAGGAGTGGGACAGCAGGTTCTCGATGGTCGCGCCGTCGGGTGCGGGAGGACCAGCGGGGGCCTCCAGGTCCAGCAGTCCCCGGTCGACGGCGACCAGGGCCGCCCAGGCGACAATCGGCTTGGTCACCGAGGCGAAGGGGAAGATCTCGTCAATGTCCCCGGCCTCGAGGAGCACGCCGTCGCCAGCGGCGGACCTGCCGGTCACGACGAGGGTGGTCGGGAAGGGGAAGGCGGCCAGTGCCGGCAGAGCAGGAGCCGGCGCCTGAGGGGTGTCCGGGGTGGTCATCGCTCCTCCTCACCTGGACTGGCTCTCGACGCGGCAGGCCGAGCGCCCCCGCGACCGTACCTTACGCCACGAGGACCGGACCCCCGCTTCCGTCTGCGAGCCGTCTGGCACAGCCGCGAGCGCCGGCCTGCTGAAGCCGGCCCGGACCACCCCGGTCAGCGCCCCGGCGCGCCGTGAGTCGGCAAAACCTGCCGGCTCGCGAGAGGATCGGAGCGATGCCCTTCTACCACCGCCCGCCCGCCGACCGCGGCCCGTTGCGCCCCCGCAGCTCCCCCACGGCCCCCGGCCAGGCGGCCGCCGCTCCCACACCCGCTGAGCTGGCCGAGGCCGCCGGTGTCGGCTACGCCGTCGTCGACCTGGAGACCACCGGCCTGTCCCCCACGACGGACTCGATCCTGGAGGTCGCACTCGTGCTCACCGACGCCACCGGGCGCGTCGAGCGCAGCTGGTCCACGCTCATCGACCCCGGTGCGTGCGTGGACGTCGGCCCCACCCATATCCACGGTCTCGTCGCCGAGGATCTCATTGGGGCGCCCGGCTTCGACGACGTCGCCGACCTGCTGGTGGCCAACCTGGCCGGGCGGGCGGTGGTGGCCCACAATGCCCGCTTCGACGTCGGTTTCCTCACCCAGGCGCTGGGGACGCGGGGGCTGCTCGACCGGGGCGCGCGGGTGCCGCGGGTGTGCACGATGGAGTGGGCGCGCCATTTCATGACGACGCCGTCGCGCCGGCTGACCACCTGCTGCGAGGTGGCCGGGGTGGAGATCGGCCGCCACCACAACGCGCTCGACGATGCCCTGGCCGCTGCCGGCCTGCTGCGCCACTATCTGGCGGTGGGGGCCCAGCGCGGCGAGGAGCCGGTGGCCTGGGTCCGCTCGCTCGTTGAGGCTCGCCGCTTCGCCGGTTGGCACTGGGACGCGACAAGGGCGCGGGACGGCGTCGAGCGTCTCACGGCGCGCACCACGCCGGGTGCCGAGCGAGCCCGCCCCGAGCCCAAGTCCGCGGGGCCGCGCCAGTAGGCCTCCGGGCTGCGAGCAGTGCCGGGGCCACCGGACCGGATGCCGCCGCACCGTCCCTGATCGGGGACTTACTTCTCCCACGAGGACTGCGTTGTCCCGCAGGCGACTGGGGTACGGCCTCAGTCGTCTGCAGGACAAGGACGTTCTGGGAGGAAAACGCAGTCCCCGTTTCAGTCGGCCACGTCCCGGCCGGCTACTCCACAAGCCTCGGGGTGGACTGGTCAGGGGTTGTGCGTGCTGCACGAGGGCCCGACCCGCGTGGAGAACCCCCGAACCTCACCCAGCAGCACCCCGCCCTCGTGCAGTACCGGAAGTCTCACGACAACGCCTCACCGGGGGCCGCGCGGCGCCCACACCGCCCTGACGAGACCTCTCAGGCCTCCTCGGCGTCCTCACCCAGGGAGACGAGGAATCCGTCGTCGTCCACGGCCACCCCGGAGACGGCGGCCACCAGGACGGTGGCGAGCTCCTCGACCAGGTCCCGGGCGGTCTGGCGCTCGCGGCGCCGGGAGCGGGAGACCACTTCGGCGTAGGCATCGGCCTGGTCCAGGGGGATCCAGCGCAGGTCGTAGGACAGGACCGCCCCACGCGCCCACGGCTCACCGCGCACGGCCAGAGGCAGTCCGTCGGTGGCACCGGCACGCACCTCGATGCGCCCCCAGCCCTCGTGCTCGGGGTCGACCGGGGTGACGACCGCGTAGCCGTCACGCACCTCCTCGATGACGTTGCCGGTGGCGGCGGCGACGATCTCCTGACGCATCGTGTCCTGGCGGACCTTCTCCGAGCCGCGCCAGGCCTTCTCGAAGACGTCCGGGCCGATGCGCTCAACGAGACTCTCCAGCTGCTCGGGGTCGATGGCGTCCAGCCCGACGGCGCCGCGAGGCTGAACGACCTCCAGCGCGGTGCTCACCTCGGGGGCCACGGGCTGCAGGACGGCCACCAGGTCCTCCGGCCCGAGCCACACCGGGGCGTAGACGGTCAGGGAGGCCGAGACCTCCGGGCTGGGCTCGACCAGGACCGGGTTCTCGTCGTCCCCTCCGGGAATGAGCCGCAGGGCCCCGGCCAGGCGCCGGGCGATGGCGCGCAGGCGGGTGAGGGCCACCAGCTCGGCCCCCGTAGGCTGGGCGTGGGGGAAGGCATCGGAGAGCGGGTCCAGGCCGGCGAGCTCGGCCGGCAGGGCGCCGGCACGGATGCGGGGGCAGTCCAGGATCATCAGCTGGGTGGTCCACTCCGGCGCCCCCAGGAGGCCGCGCATCTCGGCGTCGACCTTCCAGGGCCCCAGCAGGGAGACCCCGGGGAAGAGCTGGAGGCTGGAGACCCCCACCCAGCCGGACTGGATGTCCTGGGACAGGGCCAGGGCCTCGACCTCGTCGGGGGCGACGTCGTCAGCCAGGAGCAGGACGTGGTTGGTGTCCAGCAGCCCGACCGGCAGCATGGAGGCGGCAGTGAAGGTGCCGGTGTCGGTGGGCAGGGAGACGGCGAAGTCGGTCGAGTCGCTCATGCGTGCTTCTCCTGGGAGATGGGAGCGGCGCCGTCGGCGGGGGCCGCCAGGGTGTCGGGGATGCGGGTGCGGTGGAAGGACTGGTGGGAGCGGGAGGCCGTCGGTCCGCGCTGGCCCTGGTAGCGCGAGCCGGTGGCGCCCGAGCCGTAGGGGGCCTGGGCGGGGCTGGACAGGCGGAAGAAGCACAACTGTCCCACCTTCATCCCCGGCCAGAGCTTGATGGGCATCGTGGCCGTGTTGGACAGCTCCAGGGTGACGTGCCCCGTGAAGCCCGGGTCGATGAATCCGGCGGTGGAGTGGGTCAGCAGCCCCAGGCGCCCCAGGCTCGACTTGCCCTCCAAGCGGGCGGCGACGTCGTCGGGCAGGGTGATGCGCTCGTAGGTGGCCCCCAGGACGAACTCCCCGGGGTGCAGGACGAAGGGCTCGTCGGCCCCGACGTCGACCAGGTGGGTCAGCCCGGTCTGGTCGGCGGCCGGGTCGATGACCGGGTAGCGGTGGTTGTCGAAGAGACGGAACCATCGGTCCAGGCGCACGTCGATGGAGGCCGGCTGAATCATCTCGGGGTCGTAGGGGTCGAGGACGACCCGCCCGGCGTCGAGCTCGGTGCGGATATCGCGGTCTGAGAGCAGCACGGTCCCGATTGTGCCAGGTCCTCCCGGAGGCGTCACTCGGACTCCGACCCTGGGGGATCCGGGAGGCCCGGACCGCGCCTCAGCTGCTCAGCGGCATGCCGGAGGCGTCAACACCCCACGGCGCCTCGCCGGGGCGGGCCACCAGGATGAGGATGCCCTCGATGAAGGCCCAGATGGCGATCGGAAAGGCCAGGATCCCGCAGGTCAAGAGCGTGCCCAGGAGCTGGAAGAGCGCCTTGCCCGTGTAGCCCAGGTAGAAGTTGTGGATTCCGAAGGCTCCGAGGAGCAGCGCCAGAATGCCTGCGGCCACCTTGGACTTGCCCGGGTAGGCGGGGGGACCGTAGCCGGGGACGGGACCGTAGCCGGCAGGCGCACTGTACCCAGGAGGCGTGCCGTAACCGGGCGGGGGCGCGTAGGCCCACTGCGGGTCATACCCCGACTGGGCACCGGGACCGTAGGGGCCGCCATAGGGCGGGTACCCGCCTGACGGGTAGTCCGTGGGGGCGGAACCCGCGGGCAGCGCCGGCGCGTCCGGGCCGGGACTCGCAGCGGGCTCAGTCGGCTCAGCGGGCTCGTGAGAGTTGGAGGGATCAGTCATGCACTCACCACACATATGAAGACGTCAGGGAATCCGTGAGTAAGTGTAGTGGCGAAGGCGTCGCCGGCGCGGTCCACGAGGCCCCTGCGCAGGCCGATTTGCGTAGACGACCGGAGTCTGGGTTAGACTTCCGCACGCACCTAGGACGCACATCCACTGGTGCCACGCGGGTGTAGTTCAATGGTAGAACTTCAGCTTCCCAAGCTGACAGCGCGGGTTCGATTCCCGTCACCCGCTCCAGCCCGAGGGCCCGGACCGTCACGGTTCGGGCCCTCGTTCGTTGCTGCGCGGCCCCGACGGCGCCGGCCAGTGTCGGCCAGCGCCGGCCAGCACGGACCGACGGCGCCCCGGGGTCAGGACAGGACGGCCTGCAGGTTCACCTGGGCGCTGCCCAGGATGCTTGCCGGGTCGCCTCCGGCCAGCCCGGGCAGCTCGTTGTCGAAGTTGGCGATGATGTCCGAGGTGCCGGAGGCGGAGGGCACGGGCTGGGAGTACTCGACGCCGGCCAGGAAGGCCGCCTGGTCGGCGTGCTTTCCCTTCCAGGTCTCGCCGGCGGACTTGCCGGCGGGGACCGTGCCCGCCGCGCCGGCCAGGGCCACCTGCCGCTCGGCGGCGGTGAGGTACTCCACGAGCTTGATGGCGTCGGCCTTGTGCTTGGAGGCCTCGACGACGCCGTAGAAGGTCGGGAACTGCAGGGTCCCCTTGCCGCCGCTGCCGGCCGGCAGCTCGACCACCTTGTAGGAGACGCCCGAGTAGGTGTCCGCCAGGGTCTTGACCAGGGCCTCGGTCTCGATCACCATGGCGGCCTGCCCCTGGCCGAAGGCGTCGGCGGCGGAACCGGCGGGCAGGTCGGCGCCCCATCCGGCCGAGCCGGAGGACAGGAGCGTCTTGACCTGGGTCAGGCCCGCCACCGAGCCCTCGGAGGAGGCCGTGGCCTTCGTGCCGTCGGCGCTGGTCAGGCCCCCACCGCCCTGGATGAGGAAGGCGCCCACGCGCGCGTAGGAGGCATCGAGGGTCAGGCCGACGACCCCACCGGAGGTGAGCTTGGTGGCCACCTGGTCGAGCTGCTCCCAGGTGGTCGGGTAGTCCGAGTCGCTCAGGCCCGCGGCCGACCACAGCGAGGTGTTGATGTACAGGGCGAGGGTGGAGACGTCCCGGGGCGCCGCGGCGATCTTCTCCTGCCGGGTGGCGCTGGTCAGCAGCGCGGGGTGCGCGTCCTTGACAGCGGCCGACCCCTTGTCCCAGGGGTGCAGGGAGCCGGCGTAGCTGGACAGCTGGGCCGGGTTGAGGACGACGACGTCGATGGTCGGCTCGGCGGTGATCCCGCGGGCCAGCTCCTGGGAGACGTCGGAGACGGGCTTGATGTCCACCTCCACCTTGGTGTCCTTGGTGAATGCCTCCACCGCCTTGGACAGAGCCTCCGCGGCGGCCTCGCCCTCATCGGAGACGATGAGCGCCATCTTGCCCTCCTCGGTGGCTCCGTCCTTCGACTTCGACGAGCAGGCGGCGAGGGTGGCTGAGACGGCCAGCCCCAGAGAGGTCAGGGCGAACGTCCTGCGGGACAGCATCATGTGTTCTCCTTGAGGGAATCCCGGAGTGCCCGGGAGCGGGGTGAGCCCGGGGTCGCAACGGCGCCTATGGGCTCACGGTGAGCGACGTCGGGCGGGGACGGCGGGAGGGCACTGCCGGCCCCGCGTCGCCAGGAGGAAGCGTAGGCCATACCGGCGGCGGGCTCGGACGCGAGGCCCGCCCTCACCTCACAGGAGATCGCGCAGGGCCAGCCCGACGACGCCGGTGGCCGCCGCGTCCACGAGGAACCAGCTGGCCAGCCACACGCCGGCGGGAACCCGGGTCAGGTGGGCCAGGGTGCGGTGGTCCTGGCTCGGGTCGCGTGAGGCGGCGACATCGCGCAGGGAGTCCCAGGCCCCCACCAGCAGAGCCAGCCCGACCCCGGCGACGACGCCGTCGCGCCACTGCCCGCCCCACCACCACAGGGCCCCGGTCAAGAGGGCCACGAGCAGGACCAGCAGGACCGTGCGCACGGAGCGGGACATGACCAGCAGGACCGCCAGGAGGACCAGCCCCAGCAGGAGGACCGCGCTCGCCCAGCCCTTGAGGGCCAGGAGCACGACGACGGCGCCCAGGACGGCCGGGGCGGGGTAGCCGGCCCAGGAGGTGGCCACTCGGCCGGGGCCGGTGGGCTTGCCGGCGGTCACGGCGTGCCCGGACAGGTCCCGGCTCACCACGAATCCGCGGAAGCGCCGCCCCACCATGAGGCCGACGGCGGCGTGCCCGGCCTCGTGGACGATCGTCACCAGGGTGCGTCCCCAGCGGCGGGCCGGGGCCCAGGCCAGGACGATGAGGAGGATCGCCAGCGCCGGCCACAGCACGCCGGGATCCAGGCCGACAACGTTCGAGGCGCGGTTCAGCAGGTCGTTCCAGGTGTCAGTCCAGCTCAGGTTCACGAGCGGAAGTCTGCCAGGCCCGCCCACCTGCGCGGCAGGCCGTGGCTCACGCTGTCAGCCGACCGCGCTGTGATGAGGCGAACCGGGGGCCTCGGCGCCCTCCAGGGGCTCGGTGGCGTGGGGCTGGGCAATGGTCGGAACCTCGTGGGCGGGCTGACGGGCCCCCACCGCCCGCAGCACGAAGACGTCCAGGCTCTCCAGGTAGGCCCGGCGCTGCTCCGGATCCGTGGGGGTCGGACGCCCGCCCATGACGGTGGCGTGGATGAGGGGGATGACCTGCTCGGGCTCCTGGGTGGGGATGAGCCCCTGGTCCATGGCGTCGGTGAGGATCGAGGAGAGCATCTGGGCCAGGAGCGCCCCGTGGGCCTTGAGGCGACCGGCGGTCCCGCGCGAGACCGCCCCGGACAGCGGTCCCGACGTCGGGAAGTGGAAGTGCCGGGCGATGAGGACCTGCTGGCGCACGTAGATGCGCAGGCGGTCGATCGGGTCCTGGGTGCCGGCCAGCGCCCGGGAGAGCTCCTCGGCGTAGCGGCCGGCCTCGTGCTCCATGAAGGCCAGGAGGAGGTCCTCCTTGTCCGCGAAGTGGTTGTAGACGGCGGTGCGCCCCACACCCGCGTGGTTGGCGACGTCGGACAGGGTGATCTTGTCGAAGCTGCGCTGGCTCATGAGCTCGGACAGCGCCCGGAACAGGGCGGTGCGCGTGCGCTCTCGATGCTCGGCCAGTGAGGAACCCAGGATCTTCGGCATGAGGCAACCCTAACTTACGAGATGACGCGAGTGATAGAAGTGTCAGAAACTGGGAAGGGCCGGCGTCGCGGGACTGCCGGCATACTCGAGCCCACGGCTTGCAGGAGGGCCACCCGTCTCAACCCCGCCGCCGTCATCCCAGTGCCCATCAGCGCCCCAGGGCGTCCACGAGCGCGTCAATGATCGGCAGGTCCGCCTCCAGCCACGGCAGCCGGCGCAGCTGATCCGGCGGCTCCAGGCGCACCCACTCCAACCGTTGGTGGTCGGTTCCGACTCTGCCCCGGTCCCCGGGGCGGGCGGGCTCGGCCAGCCACACTCGCATCCTGAAGCCGTGCATGGCCGGCCAGGCCGGGGTGTCGTCGCCGGGGCCGCTGTCCGGTGGCGCCACAACCGCCAGCTGTCGGGGTACGACGAGCTCGGGTCCCAGGCGGACGCTCAGGCCGATCTCCTCGTCCAGCTCGCGGGCCAGGGCCTGCTCGGGCCGCTCGGCGGGCTCGACCTTGCCGCCGGGGAGCTCGAACTGGCCGGCGTGCTCAGGCGGGTAGGAACGGGCCGCGCACAGCAGGGCGGTCGCATGCTCCAGGTCGTCCAGGACCGCCGCCGCCACGACGAGGCGGGAGGTCCTGCCCGTATCGGAGTCGCTCACCAGGGCTTTCCCTTGTTGCTGTCACTGCCTCCGGGCTCCTCAGTGGTTCCCGGGCTGCCGTTGTTGCGGTCCCGCAGGCGCTTGGCCCGGTCGTCGACCGGGGTCGGGGTCGGCTTGGCGCTCGGGGTGCTGGAGGAGGTCTCGCCCGGCGAGCTCGACGCCGACGACGAGGGGCTCGCACTCGGGTCACTGCTGGGCTGCGAGGACGGACTGGAGCTCGGGTCACTGCTGGGCTGGGAGGAGGGGCTCGCGCTCGGGTCGCTGCTGGGCGTGGCCGAGGGGTTCGGGCTCGGGGAGGGATTCTGCTCGGGCGGGGGCGGCACCTCGCAGGTATCGGCCGCCTTCTTGGCCGCCTCGATGTGCTCGGTCACTGCCGCGGGGCTTCCGCTCTCCTGGGCCTGGGCCGCCAGGGTGAGGTGGGCGACGTACAGGTTGGTGCGCACCATGCACTCCGGGGAGCCGGCCTCCTTCGCCTTGGTCTTCGAGTCGACCTTGGCGGTGGGTGCCTCACTGAGAGCCTGGTTGAGGGTCGCCACCGCGGAGGTCGGATCCTTCGCGGCGAGCTGACCGGTGCCCAGGTTGAAGTGGACGCGCCACTGCTCCAGCCAGGGGTTGATCCTGGCGACCGTGCGGTAGCGCGACAGAGCCGTGTCGTAGTGGCCGGCTGCCGCGGCACGGTTTCCGGCCAGGGAGATGAGGAAGATCGAGCCGAGCCACAGGGAGATGATCGTGGCCAGCGCCGCGGGCACCCCGCCGATCGCCAGGAGCCGACGGCGCCGCTTGAGACGGGCCTCGCGCCGCCTGGGGTCCTCGGGGGCCGAGGGGTCCGGTGAGGAGGCCCCGTCATTCGGGTCCGCCTCCTGCAGGTAGTCGGGCACCTGCTCCGGGGTGCTGCCGGCGGCACCCTGCGCTCCCTCGACGGCACCGGGCTGCGCCCCGCCGCTGCCCTGCCCGGGGACCTCGCCGGGGGTGTTTCCTATCGTCATCATCTTCCCCTTCCCATGAGAAGACGCAGGCGACGGTCGGCTCGCATGAGATCGAGGATCTCCCACAGCAGCAGACCGAAGGCGATGAGTCCCAGTGGCCAGGTCAGGTATACCCGGGCGTTGGTCTTGGCCCGCCCGTCGGCGGAGACGGCCTCAATGTCGAGGTTGGTGAACTTGCTCGTCGGGTCGTCGCCCGACCCGCCGGTGCGGTGGTAGTAGGGCAGCCCCATCTCCTTGGCCACCTTCTGGAGCTCATCGGCGTCGATCTTCGACACCCCTGGCTGTCCGCCCTGGCCGTCGGTGATGTAGTCGGACTGGGTGTGCTCGCCGGTGGACGGCGAGCCGTCGTAGCTGCGCATCTTGCCGCCCTCGGTCGAGCCGTAGCCCAGCACCGCGCCGCCGTCGACCAGGCCGTCCAGGGACTGCCAGGAGATGCCGGCGTTGTCGGCCACCTGTGCGCCGCGGCCCTCGTCGGTGGCCTCGCCGTCGGAGAAGATGTAGACGAGGCGGATATCCTTGGGGTCGGACTGACGGGACTGCGCCAGCGTCTGCCCCAGCAGTGGAAGCGCCACCTCCAGCGAGGAGCCGGTGGCGTGGCTCGTGACCTCCTGCTTGAAGGAGCCGATCCAGGCGTCGACGGCGTTGGTGTCGTGAGTCAGCGGCAGCTCCCGGGCTGCGGCGTTGTCCAGGGCGATGATGGAGAAGCGCGAGTCCGGGAAGGCCTCGCGGATCGCCCGCATGTCCGCGCGCACGCCGTCGAGCCTGGTGGAGGCCGACTGGTCGACGCCCTTGGGCCCCTTGCCCTGGTAGTCCTCCGCCGCCATGGAGCCGGTGCGGTCCACCACCATGTAGATCTCCACGTTGGAGACGCTGATGGCCTCGCTGCCGCGGATCGCCGGCCCCGCCAGTGCCAGCACGATGACGACGACGATGGCCAGGCGCCTCCACCAGGCCCGGCGGGCGGCCGGCTCGGCATCGTCACGGACCAGGCGGCGTCGGGAGACGATGAGTAGCCCCGTCAGGGCGGCCGCCACGAGGAGGACGAGGATCCACCAGGTGACCGGGACGAACGCGAAGTCCCCGAAGATCGGAACCGGCTTCATGCTCGCCTCCAGGTAGTCAGTCCCAGGTAGCCCAGAAGCACCAGTGAGAGCGTGATGACGAGCCGCTGGGGGACGTCGGTGCGACGGGTCTGCTTGCGACCCCCGAGCGCAGAGACCTCGGTCTTCTCCAGCTCCTTGACGATCTGGCCCCCGGTGCCGGAGTCCTCGACGTCGTAGAAGCGCCCCTTGCCCTGCTCCTCGGTGACGGTCTTGAGCTCCTCGCGGGACTCCTCGGGAGTCTTGTTGAGGAGGTTCTGGTAGGGCTGGTCCTCGTCGGCGCCGTAGATGGAGAACAGGCGGATCTTGCGCTCGGTCAGGAGCTTGGCGGCGTCGGGCAGGGGGTAGATCTGCTCGTTGTCGGGGTCGATGACCTGGTTGTCGGTGGCCAGGATGATGGAGCGGGAGCGATCCAGGTCCTGGTTGTCGAAGGCCTGGGCGCAGGAGGCGAGCCCGTCACCGGCCAGGGAGGAGCCGTTGATGCTGTTGTTGATCGTTCCGCCGAAGGCCTCCTGGTAGGCGAGCTGCTGCTTGTAGGTGACGTTCTCCGGGTCGATGTCCAGCACGTCGCCCAGCTCGGTGAGCTGGTCACGCAGCAGCTCGTAGTCGTCCGTCAGCGGGACGATGGTCTGTGCGGATGAGTTCCAGGCCACGATCCCCACCCGCTCGCCGTCGAAGTCCTCCAGGATCTCGGAGAAGGTCGTCAGGACCGAGGAGTCGATCCTGACCATCGACGTCGACACGTCCAGGCACAGGACGATGTCACGGTTGGCCAGGGCGTCGGAGCGCTCGGTGACGCGCACGGGCCGACCAGCGATGGCGGCGGCGGTCACCAGGCCCGAGACCAGCATGACCGCCAGGAGCGCGTGCAGCCAGCGCTGAGCCCGGATGCGCTTGCGCACTGCTGGCAGCTGGAACAGGCTCGCCGAGTTGGCCAGGCGGCGGGGCAGCTCGACGGCCTGATCCTCGCCCCGCCGGCTCCAGGGCGCCCTAAAGCGCTTGGGCGCCCTGACGGTGGGGTCCCCGCTGGAACGGCGGTCGATGATGAAGACCGCGATGATGGCCGCGGCGGCGATGACGACAAGAACGATGAATAACCAGAGCATCACCATCGGGTGACCACCTCCCTGGCGTGGGTGAGGGCCTCCTGCGCGGCGGCCTGCGGCTCACGGTCGAAGGAGGGCTGCTCCCACACGGCGAGCAGCTCTCCGACGTGCCCCAGCGGGTTGATGTCCAGGGGACGGCCCGCCGCGCGCACGCTGCGTCGCCGCTCCTCCACCGAGCGCGGCCCGGCAGTTGCGGCCATGTCGAGGATCTCCGAGACCGTGGCGGTAGTGATCTCCTCCCCGCTGCGGGCCTCGGCGAAGCCGCGCAGCAACGCCGCCAGCTCCAGGTGCAGCTCGCGCAGGTCCAGGTCACCGGCGTCCCAGCGCTGGGAGATCTCACCAAGACGCTCACCCCACTGGCGGCGCTCACGGGGCGCCATGGGGATGTCTCCGACCTCCTGGGAGAGGTCGCGGCGGGTCACCAGGAAGGTCCGCAGCAGCCAGGCGGTCACCAGCAGCAGGCCGACGACCATGACGATGACCATCCATATCGGCATGAGAACCGGGGGCATGATCTGCATGGGGTCACCGCCTCCCTCTGGCCACGGCGGCGCGCTCACGCTGGAGGAGCTCGGCGATGGAGTCGATGAGCGTCTCCTCGGAGGAGACGACGCCGTACTCCAGGTGCCGGGCGTCGAGCACCTGCTCGACGCTGGTGCGCCACTGCTCGCGCACCACGGCCGCGTGAGCCGCCAGGTAGGAGTCCGCGCGCAGGAAGGCGGGGATCTCGAAGGGCAGGTCGATGTCCCGCCCGCGGCCGCCGCCTTGGCGCAGCGGGTCGTCGTCCTCGATCTGGACGACGATCATCTCGTGCTGGATCGACAGGCGCCGCAGCCAGGTCGCGGCATCGGGACCGGGGTGGGCGGTGTCGGTGATGAGGATGACCAGGCTGCGTCGGCGGTGCCAGGTGCTCACCCGCTCCATGAGGTGCGGCAGGCTGGAGGGCGGGGCCCCGGGGGCCAGCTCGAAGACGCCGGGCGCCCCCTCGACGGGAGCGTCGAGGTCCTCGAAGGTGCGGGCCAGCAGCGCCAGCAGGGTCTCCACGTGCTTGGCCCCGGAACGGGCCGGGCGCGAGACCATCCGGCCGGCGTCACCGGCCACGAGCGCCACCGAGTCCCCCCGCATCCGGGCCAGGTAGGCGAAGACCTCCGCCACTCCCAGGGCCAGGTCGCGCTTGTCCTCGCCCGTGGGGGTCATCGCTGCCATGGTCCGACCGGTGTCCACGGCCAGCACCATGGGCATCATGGACTCGCGCTGGTAGCGCTTGATGACCGGCTGCCCCAGGCGGGCCGAGGACTTCCAGTCGATGTCGGAGATGTCGTCGCCGGGCCGGTAGAAGGACATATCGTCGAAGTCCTGCCCGCGCCCGACGAACACCGACTTGTGGCGCCCGTCGAGCAGCCCTGTGGCGCGGCGCAGGGTCGGCAGGCTCAGAGCCGCGCGCAGACGCTCGATCCGCGTACCGCGCCGGCCCTCGCCGGAATCGGACTCGGGCGCCTCGGGGGCGCCGTGTACCTCCGTGCTCATCGCTGTGCTGGTCCCACCTGGCTCAGGGCGTGGGGACGGCCGCGAAGATGGCGTCGATGATCGCCTCGGGCGCGACTCCGTCGGCCAGGGCGTCATAGGTGAGCACCAGCCGGTGGCGCAGCACCCCGTGGCGCAGCAGGCGGACGTCGTCGGGGATGACGTAGGTGCGTCCCTCCTGGAGGGCGACGGCCTGGGCCACCTTCATCAGTGCGATGCCGCCACGGGGGGAGGCCCCCACGCGCACCTGCCGGTCCAGGCCGGGCACGGGCCGCGGCCCCCCGCCGCGGGAGGTGTTGATGAGGGCGACGATGTACTGCTTGATGACGGGATCGACATAGACCCGCTCGGCGGCCCGCTGAAGCCACTCGACGTCGTCGGTGGAGATGGGCCGACCGGTCACGGGCTGGTCGAAGGTCCCGTTGGAGATGCGGTCCAGGACGTCGGCCTCCTCCGAGGGCCGCGGGTAGGTGAGCACCTCCTTCATGAGGAAGCGGTCCATCTGCGCCTCGGGCAGGACGTAGGTGCCCTCCTCCTCGATGGGGTTCTGGGTGGCCAGGACCATGAAGGGGTGGGGCAGCGGGTAGACGACGCCGCCGATGGAGGTCTGACGCTCCTGCATGGCCTCGAGCATGGCCGACTGGGTCTTGGCGCTGGAGCGGTTGATCTCATCGAGCAGGACGATGTTGGCGTGGACCGGCCCCAGCTGGGTGGTCATCTCGCCGGTGGAGGAGTTGAGGATCTGGGTGCCCACGATGTCGTTGGGCATGAGGTCGGGCGTGCACTGGATGCGCCGGAAGGAGCCGGAGACGGCCGAGGCCAGCGTCTGGGCGGCGGTGGTTTTGGCCAGGCCGGGCACCGACTCCAGCAGGATGTGACCACTGGACATGAGAGCGGTCACCAGGGCCGTGCGCAGCTGCTCCTGACCGACCACGCGCTGGGAGAAGATGTTGGCCACGGACTTCAGCAGCTCAGCGGCGCGCTCCACGTCGGCGTCCCCGGCGCCCCGACGGCTGGAGGCGGCCCGGGCCTCTCGGCGCAGCGTCTCACGGGAGGGCAGGGGGCCGGTGTCGACCTTCTCCTCGGCCGGCGCCGCCGGGCCGGAGGGGTAGCCGGGAACCGTCATCCTGGATGATGCGGTCGGCACGGAGCGGGCCCCGGCGGCCTGCGGGTCAATCTGAGGAGGGACCGAGGGCGGCCGCTGCGCCGAGGCCGCAGCGCCCTGCCCCGCGGAGGAGCCGGCGGGCTGACCGGCCTGTCGGGCCGCCGGCTGGCCGGTCGACTGGCCGTACTGCTGGCCACTACCCCAGCCACCCGGCTGACTGCCGGGTTGGGCGCGGTGCTCGGGCTGCATGCTCATGGTTCTCCTCGCTCAGTTCTGGCTTGATTCCTCGCGCCACGTGCTCGCGCCTGGATAGGCAACGCATTGGCAGGCTATACGAGCCGGGGCCACCTGGGGCACGAGCGGAGGGGAAGTCCTCCCCACAGCCCCGACAGGCCTCCACTTTTTACCGGTTTCGCGCCACTTTGAAGGAAATGTGAGACGAATCGTCATGGGGTCGCCACCCCGGGGTCAGAGCTGGCCAAGGTTCACCCGGCTCCCGGCCAGGCTCAGCCGGAGCCCGTCGTTGGTGACGATGGCGCTGGTCGGGCGCAGCCCCGGCGGCAGGGACTTCGCGGGGATCGTGATCTGCGGGGAGTCCAGCCCGATATAGCTGAGCATGCTGTCCTGCCCCGTGTCGACGTCGACGTCGAGCTTGTTCCCACCCATCCGGGTGGAGGTGATGGTCAGGACCAGGCTGCCGTCGGCACCCAGCGACGGGACGATCTCGGCCTCACCGCTCAGACCGAGCAGGGACATCGAGGCCTGGATGACCCCCGGATCCTGGGTGCTCGTCCCCGTGCGCTTGGCCTGAAGGGTGACGCCCTTGAGCTTCGGGTGCGATGCGGCGGCGAGCTCGGCCACCTGCTGCCAGCCGATGGTGCCCGACGCCGCCACGGCGTCCGTCTGATAAGGCTTGTGCAGGCTGATGTGGCTCAGATCGACGTCGACGTCGCTGAGCGTGACCGAGGCGTTGCTCTGGCCCTTGGAGGTGAGCGTCAGGCTCGAGGAGTCCACGCTCAGGCTGTCCAGTGAGCCGCCGACGACCTGAGGCAGGACGATTCCCCTGGTGGCGATCCGGGCGTCCGGGCTGAGCCCCGGCAGGGCGGAGCGCACGGCGGCGTCGACCTGCCCGCGCACGAAGTACTCCGCCCCGACGGCCCCGGCGCTCATGATGACGACGAGCACCACCAGGACCGCCAGCCACCGCCACACGTGACGTCGCCGGGCAGGGCGGGGACGGTCACCGTCCGAGAGCTCCTCCTGCGAGGAGTCCTTCTCCAAGAGCTCGTCCTCCTCGGGATCGTCCGCCAGGACCTCGTCGAGGAGCGACCGGTTGGGGAACTCCTCCTCGACGACGTCCCTCTCCACTCGGGGCGAGTCCGCGTCTCCCCGGCGACTCATCACTCCTCGCGTCACGTCATCGCCTCGGCGCCGACGGCGAGCTCTGGGCCACCGGGGCGGTGCTCGCCGAGCGCTCGGCCGTCTGGTCGGCGGGGGCCTGGTTGGCGGCCAGCTCCTCGTCAAGCATGTAGAGGTCCTCGGCGGTGACCATGAGGGTGGACACGGCGTGCTCCACCAGGGCGGTACGCCGGTTGGAGGCGGCTCCGGCCACACGGCCGCCGCGCAGCCCGCGCACCCCCACCCGGTCGAGCTTCTCGCAGACGTTGTCGAGCTTGCGGTTGAACTTGGTCAGCGGCCAGCCCAGGCGCGCCGCGGCCGCCGCGGAGGAGGGGATCTCGGCGGCCCCGGTCCCGGCCCGTTTGAGCACCGGCTCAGACAGCGCCAGGACGAGCAGCAGCTGGGAGCGGGTCATCGGGGTCACCCCGATGGTGGTCTGGCCGGAGGACTGACGCACGCCGTCGATCCCGGAGAAACGGTCCTCCCCGGAGGTGATGAGGTTGATCTCGTAGGTGGTCGGGCCGGCGGAGAAGGTGAGGATGACCCGGGGGAAGACCAGCGGCATGCGGGCGCCCGGGGCCAGTCGGGACTGGACCAGTCCCTCACCATCGGTCAGGGTGGCCGATAACCGCGACCCCTCGTTGGCGATCCACCAGAGGTTCTCGGAGTGAGCGAAGACCAGGAATCGGCGGTGGAGGTAGGGGTTGTCGTCAATATCGAGGTCTCCGCCTCGGCCGATGACGAAGGCGTCGGCCGGAGCGACCCGGTAGATCTCTCCGGAGAAGTCCAGGACGAGCTCGTCGGGCTGCTCAGGATTGACCTCCGGCATCTCTGTCCACGTCAGGTCGCTCATGAATTCTCCTTCCACGGTCCCGGCTCATGATCGGCACCCGGGTCCAGTCTTACTGAGAAGCCGGAGCCGCACCGGCGAAGCACGACCACTCGGACAGTGACCTCAGCCACTACGGAACCTCAGCCACGACGGCGGGTCAATACGGAGCGTCACCCCGTCGCCGACGTCCATGAGGTCCCCCATGAAGACCGGCGTCGGCATTCCCGGTCCCAGCAGGACCGGCGTCGCACCGGGGCGAGCCAGGACCGTGCCGTTGGACGAGCCCAGGTCCTGGGCCAGGATGCTCCACCCCGAGGTCATGAGCATGAGGTGGGAGCGCGAGACCATGTGCTGCGGGCTGGCCACCGGGACCAGGGTCACGATGTGCGGATCGCCCCCGGCCTGCACCTGGGGGGCGCGTCCGATGACGACGTCGCCGGCGACCTCGACGGCGGCGCCGGTCGACAGGGTCAGCGTGGCCAGAGCCGGCCGGCGCACGTAGGAGATCACTCCCGTCAGGGGCTGGGAGCAGATGAGGCACTCCCGGAGCTCGGGAGGACTGGCGTGTCCCTGGGGGCAGATCGAGGCCCGCACGGGGGGCGCCGCGATCAGCGCCGCCTCGGAGGCGGAGACGACCTCCGTGTCGGGCAGGGCCTCCAAGGGCTGGGGCTCCCGGACGGGCTGGGGCTGCTTGCTCTTGGAGTTGTCCGGTGCAGTGGGAGTGTTGGCCGTCGGACTGCCGCCCGAGCTCGCCGAGGGGGCGGTGGGGGCCCGGTGGGCGCCGCGCCGCCGACGCCCCGAGCCGGGCTCCGGCTCGGGGTAGTCCGGGAACGGGCTCACGTCACCGGTGTCCAGGCCCTCCGCAGTGGCCTCAGTGTTCTCCGGGTGCTGCTGCTCCGGAGGCTCGAAGGGGTCGTCGGGGTCCTCCCAGACACCCGTCTCCAGCAGCTCGGGAGCCGAGTCCGCGGACCTGTCGGATTCGGCACGAGAAGCAGCCTCGGCAGGAGAGGCCACGACGGGAGAGGCCACGGCGGAAGAATCGGCCGGGGCTGGAGAAGGCACCTGCAAGGGCTCCGGGGCCGTCTCCTGGGGCGAGCCCGAGACCGGGGAGATCGGCTTGAGCAGCGTGGTCTCGTCACTGGGCTCGGCCGGGATGATGCCGGTGGGCTCCGATGCCATGGAGCGCGGGGCCGGGCGCCGCAGCGCTGCGGCCTGCGAGGGCGCGGCGTCCTGAGGGGAGGGCCCGCTCGAGGCCGCCGGGGCCGCCGGCCCCACCGTCGGCAGGTAGGTGCCACCCAGGGCCTGCAGGACCCGCAGGCCGGTCTCCACGGAGACGCCACCGGGCTCGCAGCCGGCAGCCGGGTTGATGACGGCGGTCCCGTCAACGCCGTCGACCCGCAGAGCGCCGTCCGACAGGCGCGTCAGCCCCTCGGGCAGCGGGACGCGCTCACGTGGCGGGCAGGGGGAGGGAACCGGGGAGTCCGTCACCACGCCCCCTGACTGCTCGCGCCACCGGGGGATGGCGTGTGCGCCGTCGATGGAAGAGCCGGCACCTGGAGGGAGTCGACGACGATGGCGGTGGTGTTGTCATGCCCTCCGCCCTCCAGGGAGGCGGCCACGAGGAGCTCGGCCGTGCGCTGCGCCGTGCAGCCTGCCGCCAGCACGGTGGCGATGGCTTCGTCGTCGAGCTCGTCACTGAGCCCGTCGGAGCAGATCAGGAACCGGTCCCCGGCGGCCACCGGAACGGTGTAGAGGTCCGGGACGCCGGAGTCGGCGATACCTCCGCCCAGCGCCCGGGTGACGATGTTGCGGCGGGGGTCGCGGCGCGCCTGCTCGGGGGTGAGCTCACCGGTCTCGATGAGAATCTGGACCCGGGAGTGGTCGCGGGTGACCTGGGAGAGCATGTCGTCGCGCAGCAGGTAGACCCGGGCGTCCCCCACGTTGAAGATGACCCAGGTCGGTCGCGTCACCCCCTGCTCGTCCACCACCCAGGCCAGGATGACGCCGGCGATCGTCGCTCCGGGCAGGTAGGCGGCGTGGGACGGGATGGCGATGATCGCCTCCTGCGCGGCCACCACCGCGCGAACCACCGTGTCGACGTCGGTGACGATCGTCCCGGCCAGCGAGTAGAGGGAGTCGAGGGCCACCTGCGTGGCCATACGGCCGGCGGCGTGCCCGCCCATCCCGTCGACGACGACGAAGGCCGGAGCGATGGCGAGGTAGCCATCCTCGTTGATCGTCCGCAGGCGCCCCACGTCAGTGGCCGCACCGACAACGACCTCCGAGGCCCTGATGCCGTCCTCACCGCGGATCGCGATGGCATCGGCATCAGCACGAACGTGCTCGGTCATCGGCTCCCTTTCCCTTGCGTCGCATGCACTCCCCTAGTAAACCCCAGCACCCCGTCCGGAACCACCGCACCACCGCCCCAATTCCATCATGTGGGAGCCTGCACCGAATCGCAGGCGGCGGCGCCGGCCCCCGCTGCGCCCGCAGACCGGGCCCCTCCGCCGCCGCCAACGGCGACGATCCGCCGTCGTGAGACACTGACGAGCTGCGGCCGTGACCCGTCAGGCAGTCGGAGTCACGGTGTCCTCAGGTAGTCTTCCAACGTGGCCGGCTGACCGACCCACATGCCGCCGAGATGGTACTGCGTTCCCTGACTCGGTATCACGGGTGGCCCGAACCCGACCCACGACGGCACCAGGTGCCGGTCACAACCTGGACCGACGTCGTTTTCCCGACCCTCGAAGGACCCAGCATGTCTCAGGCCAAGGACGAGCTTGTCGCGCGAGCGCAGGATCCCAATGCAGAGTTGGAGACCCTCCACCAGCTGGCACAGAACTACCCCGGCCTGCGCCCCTACATCGCCGCCAACCCACGCACCTATCCCGCTCTCCTGGAGTGGCTGGGAACCCTGGGGGACCCCGCGGTCGACGCAGCCCTGGCCTCTCGCGGCAGTCAGCCCCAGTCAGCGCCGTCGGCGCAGTCATCGCCTCAGCTGGCAGTAGTCTCGCCCCCCGGCGCCCAGCCGAGCGCACCATCGGCCAGGTCCTCCGAGGCCCCCACGCAGGTGACCCTGCCCCGTTCGCTCCAGCCCGGCAGCGCGTCCTCCGGCACCTCTGCGATCTCCGCCACCAGCTCGAGGAGCGCCGCGAGCGCACCGAGCGCCTTCAACGCAGCCGGTGCGAACACACAGGTTGACGGCTTCCAGGCCGCGGGCGACCCGACCGTCTCCGCCCCCACGTCCCGCCCCGCCCAGGCGATGGCCTCCCAGTCGCCGGCCCGGCCGGTTCAGCCCGCCCTGCAGCAGACCTTCCAGCAGTCCGCGAACGTCTCCCAGGCGCAGAGCCCGGTCATTCCGGCTCCCGTGCAGCAGGCCCCCGCAGTGACCGGCGACGACGGCGTCTTCGGCGTCGGCACCGAGGACGACGACTCCCAGCCCCCCTCCTCCTTCCTGACCTCCAACCGCATCCTGCTCATCCTGGCGCTCCTGGTGGCCACCGTCCTGGTCTTCCTGGCGACCTGGTACCTCTCCGGGGGCAGCGGCAAGGGCTCGGCCGCCGACTCGGGCACCGAGGCCCCGGCCGACTCCGGCCAGGCCGCGGCTCAGGACAGCCCCTCCCCGGCCTCCCCGTCCGCCTCCCCCAAGGCCTCGGCCACCCCGAGCGCCTCGGCGACCCCCACGTTCAAGGCGCCGGCGCCCGCCAACGCCCAGGAGCTGTCCGCCTTCGACGCCCCCAGCGGCAACATCACCTGCACCCTGAACGACCAGAACGTCACCTGCGTCATCAACGAGCACGCCAAGACCAATTCCTGCGACTCCTCGAAGCCGCTGACGGTCACGATCGACGCCGATGGGAAGTCCAGCCAGAGCTGCGGGTCGACCTTCTCCACCAAGGGCGTCAGCCTCAGCTACGGCTCGGCCGCCAAGCACTCCGCCTTCGCCTGCGAGTCGACCGATCAGGGCATGCACTGCTGGAACCAGGTCAACGGTCAGGGCTTCACTCTCAGCCGACAGAGCGCCACCTCCACCACCCACAGCGGCAACTGATCACTCTTACCCGAGGTCGGAGCCCCGCCCGTCGGGGCTCCGACCCGTTCTGTCAGCCTCACCTTCCAGCAGCACACGACATCCGACATGGCCACCTCCTACCGAACGATCCTCATTCACCCCGGTGCCCGCTCCTTCACCAGTGCCGGGCTCATCGCCCGTTTCCCCATGTCCATGGTGGGGATCTCCACGATCCTCGCGGTCGAGGAGCTCTACGGCTCCTACACGGCCGCGGGCCTGGTCAGCGCCGCGAACTTCGTGGCCATGGCCATCGGGGCACCGATCCTTGCCCGCTGCGTCGACCGCTACGGCCAGTCGCGGGTCATGCTGCCCGCGGTCCTCGTGTCGTCCTTGAGCCTGGTGGGGCTGACCCTCGCCGCCGCCATGCGCACGCACCTGGGAGTCTTGGCCGCCCTGTCGGCTCTGGCGGGAGGGTTGGCCGGTTCCATGGGCTCACTGGTGCGGGCGCGCTGGACGGCGATGCTCACCCGCCCCGAGGAGGTTCACGCGGCCTTCTCCCTGGAGGCGGCCCTGGACGAGGTGGCCTTCATTCTCGGGCCGGTGCTGGCCACGGCCCTGTGCACGACGCCGCTCCTGCCGGTGACCTCCGGCTGGGTGTGCTGTGTGGTGATGCAGCTGTTCGGGGGGCTGTGGTTCCTCAGCCAGCGCGCCACCGAGCCCACGCCGCACCCGACTCGGCGGCGCACCGCTGAGGCCGCCGAGCAGTCGGATCAGGCCGCGGAGCACCCTGCGGTGATGCGCTACGGCGCCATGGTGTCCATCGCCGTCGTCTTCCTCATCCTGGGGGCCCTGTTCGGGGCCAACGACGTCGCCGCAGTCGCCTTCGCCACCGAGGCAGGGCACAAGTCCGCCTCGGGACTCATCCTGGCGGTGTGGGGCGTGGGCTCCTTCGTCGCCGCCCTCCTCTACGGCTCGCGCACGTGGGGGTGGCCGCTGTGGAAGCAGCTCATGACCGGGCTGGTGGGGCTCGCGGTGGGGGCCTCAACCTTCGGTTTCGCACCGAGCCTGGTGGTGCTGTCCGTCCTGGCCCTCTTGACGGGGCTGGCCATCGCCCCCACCCTGACCAGCGGCAACAACATCGTGCAGGTGACGGTGGCCCCCTCCCAGCTGACCGAGGGCCTGGCCTGGGTGAGCACGGCGCTCAACATCGGGGTCTCGATCGGCTCCCTTCTGGCGGGGCAGGCCACGGACGCCGGCGGCTCGCGCGCCGGGTACCTGGCGGTGGCCGCCTTCGCCTGGGGCGCCGTCGTGGTTGGTCTCCTGGGGCTGCCCGCGCTCAGGCGAGCACGGACCAGCGGCTCTCTGGGCGGTCACTGAGCGACGTCGGCGGGCGGCTCGATTCCCAGCGCTCTTGGTGCCTCTTCTACACTC
Organism: Actinomyces sp. HMSC075C01; assembly: GCF_001812965.1. NCBI lineage: Bacteria > Bacillati > Actinomycetota > Actinomycetes > Actinomycetales > Actinomycetaceae > Actinomyces > Actinomyces sp. HMSC075C01. The sequence continues at coordinate 17,496 of NZ_KV810928.1, read as the reverse complement.
AGCACGATGCCGATCGCAGGAAATCCACAACACGCCTCCCGTCCCTCCCAGTCGGGCACCGACCCCACGGACCACCCGAGCCCTCGGAGCGGCGAATCCGCCGCCGAGCCCTCTCGGCTGGTCGCGGCCGCGCGCGCCGTCGCGTCTGCGCCGGCTGTCGCCATTCTGGGGTGGCTGGCCCTGCTGGTGCCCGCCTACTGGTCCCTGGTGGATGACACCGGCCAGTGGCTGTTCAAGCTGGACTCCTTCGTCTACTACGAGGCCGTCCGTCAGTGGCTCGACGGCGGGGACCTCTACAGCTGGTACGCCAACCCGGCCCAGCATCTGTGGCCCTTCACCTACACGCCCCTGGCGGCCTGGGTGATCGCGCCACTGACCTGGATGTCGTACCAGTCGGCCACCGTGCTGCTGATCGTGGCCACACCGCTGTGCGCCGCCGTGACCACCTACGCGGTTCTCAGGCGCTTGGGAGTCGGGTCCTGGATGGCCCACACCCTGTCGCCCTGGCTGGCACTCATCGGGGTCATCGCTCTGGAGCCCTTCCCCAAGACCATGGAGTATGCGCAGGTCAACGCCATTCTCATGGCGCTGGTGGCCGTGGACCTGTTCCTGGTTCCCCAGCGCTCGCGCTGGCGCGGGGCCCTCAGCGGCCTGGCCGCCGCGATCAAGCTGACGCCGGCGGTCGCGATCCTGGTGCTCCTGGCGCGTCGGGAGTGGCGGGCGGCGGCCACCATGGCGGGCAGCGCCGTCGGGCTGACGCTCCTGGCCGCCCTGGCGGCCCCCACCGAGTCCTGGGAGTTCTTCACCTCGGCCATGTGGGATCCGGGACGCGCCGGTTTCGCCGACTACTCGGGCAATCAGAACCTCAAGGGGGCGATCGCCCGGGGCCTGCCGGAGTCAGCCTGGAACCTCACCTGGGCGGCCTGCTCCCTGCTCGCTGTGGTGGCGGCCTGGTTCCTGTGCCGCCGACTGGATCGGTTGCGGGGTGCCGGCGACGCGGCCGAAGGTCCCGGGCAGGACGACGGCCTGGTCCTGTCCCTTCAGATCAGCGTGGTCATGGTGCTCGGCCTGCTCATCTCCCCCATCTCCTGGTCGCACCACTGGGTGTGGTGCCTGCCCGCGCTCATGTCGGTGGCGGCGGCGACCTGGCGCTGGCGCTCGACCGCGCTCGGTGTGGCCGGCGCCGCCGGGTTCCTCGTCTTCGTCCTGGCGATGCAGTGGTGGTTCCCCGAGCAGAACCATGTGGAGCAGAACTGGCCCACCTGGGCCAAGGCCGTCGGCTCGAGCTACACCTGGTGGGCGCTGGGCTGCGGGGCCGTCCTGTGGTGGGTGAGCGGCCGGCGCCTGAGGGCCCTGCGCCGCTGAGGGCCGCTGAGGGCCGCTGAGGGGCGCTCGCGGTCGTACCTTATGCCTCGCGTTCGGGGGTTAAGGGTACGAACCGGAGACCTACCCTACGAACGCACGATCTACCCTACGAACGCACAAGATCGGAACCACTGAGTCGTCTAGGATCCAGGGGTGCCCCTCTCCGACATCGCCCGCGCCGTCGAGGACCAGTTCCATCGCGACACCGTCCCCGTCCTCAAGCGCCAGGGCTGGCGCCCCCGCGTCATTCCCTACGACGGCTACGGCACCAGCGCCCCGGTTCAGCCCGGCCCGACGGCGCAGCGTCACCAGGAGCAGCACCAGGACACGGCGGCCCAGCGCAGCGCGGCCGGAGCCCACCGGCCCTCCGCCTCAGCATCCCGCGGGACCTCCTCCGGCTCCTCCCAGCCCACCCGACCCACCTCTATGGCCCGGGTCCTGGCCCGCATGGTGATGCGCCCCCAGGACGCCCCCGCCGAGGGGCCGCTGTTCCGCTCCCTGCCCGACGCCCTTCCCGTCAGCGCCGCCCAGGCCCGCAGCTTCGCCATGACCGGTCTGCTCGACGCCCAGCGGGGCTGGCGCCTGTTCATTGAGGTGCCGGTGGCCTTCCTGCCGGTGACGGTCCACGTGGGCCGGGCCAGTGTGCGCACCCGGGCCGACCGCGGCGGCTACATCGACGTCGTCGTGCGCGATCACGGCCTGGAGCCGGGCTGGCACGAGGCCAGGATCGAGGCGACCGGGGCGCAGGCGGTCGCCGCCAAGGTTCTCATCATCCCCGAGGGGCCGCGCCTGGGCATCATCTCCGACATCGACGACACCGCCATGGTCACGCACGTCCCCCGCGTGCTCGTGGCCGCCTGGAACCAGCTCGTCAAGTACTCCTCGGCGCGCGAGCCCGTCCCCGGGATGGCCGAGCTCTACTCGCGTATCCAGGCCGCCCACCCGGGCACCCCGATGATGTACCTGTCCACCGGGGCTTGGAACGTGGTCCCCACCCTGCGCTCCTTCTTCTCCCGCCACGGCTTCCCCTCGGGGCCCGCGCTCATGACCGACTGGGGGCCGACCAACACCGGCTGGTTCCGCTCGGGCATCGAGCACAAGCGCACCGAGTTGCGCCGGCTCATGATCGACCTGCCCCAGATCACCTGGATCCTCTTCGGCGACGACGGCCAGCACGACCCGTACATCTACGGCGAGACCGCCCGCCACCACGCCGACCGGATCGCCGCCGTCGCCATCCGCCACCTGACCGCCACCCAGCAGGTGCTCGCCGGAGGACTGACCGCCCACCCCATGGGTATCGGGCCCGAGGCTCGGACCCTGGCCGAGGCCGACGTGCCCGTCGTCGTGGGCGCCGACGGCTACGAGCTGGCCCGGCTCCTGCCCCGCGAGCTGCTGGAGGCCGCGCCGCGCCGCTGACGGCCTCATGGCGACCACCGCTGAGAGCGGACCGATTCCCGGCCGCCCCCTCCATGCGGCATGTCTCACGCAGGCCCCTCCGCCGACGACGATCCCCGCCAGCATGCGGATCGGCCCATGGCCCACCCGGTTCACAGGGACGGCACAGGCCCGCCCTACAAGGACGACAGGCCCCGGCGGTTACCTGGGTTCATCGGGGCGAACGCCCCCGTTCCCATCCCCACGAACAGGAGGAACCACATGACCCGCTTCTCCACAGACTCCACCGGCCCAGCAGAGCCCACCGGCCCCACCGGACCGACCGGCTCCGCCACCTCGACGGCGGCCTCGCTGCGCCGCCACGCGATCCTGGCCGACCTCAACGTGCTGCAGGTAGCCACCCTCCTGGGCACCGGGCTGCTGGTGACGCTCGGCGTCATCCTGGGCGGCCGCTCCTACATCACCACCGTCACGCCGGACGGCCTGATCGCCTCCCAGCCGAGCGCCCACGGCACCAGCACCCAGGCCCCTGCGGCGGGCTCGATCCCCTCCACCGGCGGCTCCTCGGAGGAAACCGTGTGATTCCGGGGGCGAGGACCGTAGCAGCCCCGCAGTGGCCCCGCGCGTGACGCTGTGGGCGATCACGCGGCCCCCGAGCCCCTGTCACGTCAGTCGCCCCGGCCCACGGCCGGTATGGTGATGGCGCACCAAGCAGTGCTTCCGTCAAGCTCAGGAGACGATATGGCCGGCAAGATCCCCTTCATCCTCGGACTCGGCGCGGGATACGTGCTCGGGACCCGCGCGGGGCGCGCCCAGTACGAACGCATCAAGACCGCGGCCTCCAAGGTCGCCGAGCAGCCCTTCGTACGCACCCGGGTCGACGCCGCCTCCAGCCACGTCAAGCAGGCCGTGCGCGCCCAGGGCGAAGCCGTCACCGAGAAGGTCGCCGACGTCGTCAAGGAGCGGCTCTTCGGGGCGCCGTCATCCAAGGGCAGCACCCAGTCCCAGCCCGTCGACGCCGGACAAGCCAGCGTGCGCCCGGTCGGCGAGAGCTCCTGAGGCCGGCTGACACCACCGACCGCCCCTAGCCCTGCTCGGGCCGCTGGGAGGGGGCGCCCTGCTGCGCCGTCCGCCCGCCGCGGCCGCGCCAGGAGGGGGCCTTGAACGGCCCCATCATGAGCGCCCGGCGCCAGCCCACCAGCGCGCCGCTCGCCTCGCGCCGCCCGGCCCGGCGCCGTTCCCGGTCGGAGATGACCGGCAGCTGCCAGGAGCGCCAGTAGGCGAGCACGCACAGGCCCGCACCGACCACGGTGGACACGAGCATGGCGTGCGCGTCGGCCACCCCCGCCTTGACGGCCACGACCTGCGTGCCGGCGGCGACGAGCGCCGGGATCGCGTAGAGCTTGTTGCCACCGAAGACGGCCGGGGTCTCCCCCACCGCGACGTCGCGGATCATGGAGCCACCGATGGCCGTGAGGCAGCCCAGCAGGAGCGCCGGCATGACTCCGAGCCCGTGGGTGAGGGCCTTCGAGGCCCCGGTGGCGGCCCAGCACCCCAGGATGACGGCGTCGGCCACCACGAGCAGGCGCCGGGTGGGACGCGAGGTCAACGGCACGAACCAGGCGACCGTCGCCCCCAGGCAGGCCGTGTAGAGGTAGTAGGGGTCGGTCAGGGCGAAGGGCGGGCCGGCCTGGATCATGACGTCGCGCAGGATGCCGCCGGCGGTGGCCGTGAGCATGGCCAGGACGACGAAGCCCACCAGGTCGAAGTTCTTGCGCCGGGCAATGAGCCCACCCAGGATCCCGTTGAGCAGGACCCCGCACAGGTCCAGCAGCCGGAAGGTGTCGGTCAGGGAGGCCGGCATGTGAAGCATGAGGGAAGAGAGGTCCAGCACCCCGGTTGCCCGCCTTTCACTCCTGTCATGGTGGCGTCCCGCCGTCGATCCCGGTGTCGGACCGGCAGCCCACCACTACCGGGCACCTTAGCCCACGGCGCAACGCGGGGCGGGCACCCGGCCGCCGCGGATCGCGCGTTGCGGCGATACGAAACCTCGGGTGGTCAGGGCGCTGAGGTCCGCGCCATGATCGGGGCGTGTCCTCCCGCTACTCGCCCCCCAAGGACCTGAGCCGCTACGCGTGGCTGTCCATCGGTGCCGCACTGGCCACGATCGCGCTCAAGGGGGCCGCGGCCTGGCTGACCGGCTCAGTGGGTCTGCTCTCCGACGCCGCCGAGTCCGTGGTCAACCTCGTCGCCGCCGCCGTCGCCCTCATCGTGCTGAAGATCGCGGCCAAGCCCGCCGACGCCGACCACCAGTTCGGGCACTCCAAGGCCGAGTACTTCTCGGCCGTCGTCGAGGGCGTCATGATCTTCGTGGCCGCCGCCTTCATCATCATCTCCGCCATCGAGCGCCTCATCAACCCGCAGATGCCCGAGCAGCTGGGGGCGGGTCTGGCGGTCTCGGTCATCGCCTCGCTCCTCAACGGCGCGGTGGCGTGGGCGCTCTACCGGGCCGGGCGCCGCGAGCGCTCCATGACCCTGGTGGCCGACGCCAAGCACCTGGCCACCGACGTCGTCACCTCCGCCGCGGTCCTGGTCGGGGTGGCGCTGGTGGCCGTCTTCGGCTCGGCCGTGCTCGACGCCGTCGTCGCCCTGGGGGCCGGGCTCAACATCATGTGGGCCGGCTTCACGCTCATCCGCGACTCGGTGGGCGGTCTCATGGACATCGCCCCGTCCACCGAGGTGCTGCGCACCGTGGAGGAGGTTCTGGCGCGCCACCGCCGGGCGGGCATGATCGACTTCCACGCGGTGCGGGTACGCGAGGCCGGCAACCGGCGCTTCATGGAGCTGCACGTGCTGGTCCCGGCGGCGTGGAGCGTTAAGAAGGGGCACGACTTCACCGAGCAGGTCATCGACGAGCTCATCGAGGCCGACACCAGCCTGCGCATCTCGGCGCACCTGGAGCCCATCGAGGATCCCAAGTCCTATGAGGATCTGGAGGACATCTGAGGACATCCGACGTCAACTCGGTTCCCATCAACGTGAGGACATGTCAGACTCAGCCCCATGAATGCAATGAGGCTCACCGGATCAGCACCGTCGCTGCGCCAGCACACGATCACCGCTCCCGTCCCCGCCTGGCGCCACCCCGACCACGTCGTCCTGGAGACCTGCGTCGAGGACATCGAGGGCGTGAGGATCTCCGCCCGGGCCGGGGCCGACCGGGCCGAGCTGGGCGACAACCTCACCGCCGCCGGCACCACCCCCTCGATCGGCACCATTGAGGCAGCCATCTTCGCCGCCGCCGAGCAGGTCGAGCAGCGCCGCGCCCAGGCCGGTGCCCACTGGGCGGATAAGCCCGAGGCCGCCGCCCCCTTCGGCCTGCGGATCCTCATCCGACCCCGGGGCGGGTCCTTCGTCTACGACGCCGATGAGGGCCGGGCCATGATCGCCGATGTGCGGCGCATCGCCACCCTGGCTCTGGAGATGGCCGAGTTCACCCGCCCCCAGGCCACGGGCGGGGGGCGCACCACGCTGCCGCCGGCCGTGGACCTGGGCTTCGTCGTCGGCGCCCTGACCGAGGACGGCACCATTGACCGCGGACTCGTGCGTCTGCTGGTCGACATGGCTAATGGCGCCCCAGTCACCTTCCACCGGGCCTTCGACCAGTGCCGCGACACCGTGGAGGCCTACGGGGACCTGGAGGGGCTCGGCGTGCGCTACGTCCTGACCAGTGGGGCGGCCCAGACCGCGGCCGACGGCGCCTCGGTGATCGCCGGGCTGGTGGCCAGTGGCGGGCCAACCGTGGTCGCGGCCGGGGCCGTGCGCCCCGACGGCCTGGTCGACCTGGTGGAGTCCACCGGCGTGCGCGAGGTCCACATGCGCTGCCCCCGCGAGGGGCTGACGCCCAACGAGCCCCAGCGCACCGATGAGGCCCTGGTGCGCCGCGCCGTCGAGACGGTCCGCGCAGTGCCGCTTCCCGAGTAGCTCGACAGCGCTGCCCGTCCCTGCCCTGCCCGCCCGACGGGCGGCTGAGGCCGGGTGGGCGCCCCGTGCGACTCGAGGCGCCCCCCGGCCTGGTGCCCTTGTCACCCTCCTCGGCCCTTGGTCCCCGGTCCGGGTTCCACCGTTGCCGGAGAATCCTCACGGTTCGTCGTTATCCACAGTCCTGGCGGCGATCAGCGGTTTCGACGCCCCCCGTCACGCTCGAAGCGCAATCGGAAGAACTACCGACGCTTCCCCCATGCTCACCCCTATCTTCTGTCTTAGGTTGACCCCATGAACGACGTCCGTATCGATACCCCACGCGGGATCACCCTGGCCGGCACCCTCCAGCTGCCCGCCGGAGCCGCCCCCATCGATCTGGAGGTTTCCACGACGTCGGAGAATGCCACGCCCCCGCAGGCGCGACCGGAGGGCGTGGTCCTGCTGGCGCACGACTTCCTCACCGACCGTCACGGTCAGGGCGGGCGCCTGGACTGGATCGGTGCCCGCTACCGCGAGGCGGGTCTGGCCACGCTCAACCTGGACTTCTCGGGTCTGGGCGAGTCCGACGACGACGTCATCACGCTGGCGGGAGAGGCCGAGGACCTGCGGGCGGCCTCCAGCTGGCTGGCCGGCTTGGGCTTCACCCGGCAGATGATCCACGCCAACGGTTTCGGGGCGACGGCGGCGCTCCTGGCGAGGCCCGAGCATGTGCGCACGGCGGTGCTCGTGGGGGCCATCGTGGGGCCGCAGTCGATCCTGTGGGAGGAGATCTTCTCCCCCGAGCAGCTCGATGAGCTCGCCCAGCACGGGCTGACGCGCCTGGTGGATGACAACCCCAACTCGCGGAAGTGGAACGTCCTGTCCAAGGAGACGCTGGCGGATTTCTCCATGCAGGATCCGCAGCGCACCCTGGCGGACCTGCCCTGGCCGGTGCTCATGGTGCACGGGGTGCTGTCCAACGAGCTGCCCGACACCGCTGAGGCGACCGCCGAGGGTTTCCCGCTGCTGCCCGACTCCAGCCAGATGGTCCATGTCCACGCCGAGACCCTGGAGCAGGCTCAGGAGAAGGTCGCCCGCCTGAGCCTGGAGTGGGCGCAGCGCCGCCTGCGCTGAGAATCTGAAGCCGTTGCCGCTTACCCCTCCGCTGTCAGCGACCTGAGAGAGGTGACCACGCGCGTATAGGTGACAATAGGTCACCTATGGAACAGGGCGAGCACCGCAAGCGGAATCAGGACGACGATCGCGTCGGTGGGCATCACGGCCAGCAGGACGGCGACCTCGGCGCACGCAGCACCGAGAGTGCACATACCTCCGCCGGCGGGCCGGCCGGGCAGGCCGCGGGCCCCGCACGAGGCGGCGCACCGGACCAGCGGAGGCAGCACGCCCCGCGCGGTGGCGGCAGGCGTCGGGGCAGGCGTCCGAACCGGACCGAGGGCAGGCGCCGCAACGCCTGGAAGGGCTACTCCTCCGAGCAGCTCGCCGCCCGCGCCGCCGCCGTCCCGGCGATCGTCTACCCCGAGGAGCTGCCGGTCTCCGCCCGCCGTGAGGAGATCGCCGCCGCCATCAGCGAGCACCAGGTCGTCATCGTCGCCGGTGAGACCGGCAGCGGCAAGACCACCCAGCTGCCCAAGATCTGTCTGGAGCTGGGTCGGGGCATCACCGGGATGATCGGCCACACCCAGCCGCGGCGCATTGCCGCACGCAGCGTGGCCGAGCGCATCGCCTCCGAGCTGGGCACCCCGATCGGGCGTGACGGCGTCGTCGGCTACCAGGTGCGTTTCACCGAGGAGGTCGGTGAGAACACCCTGGTCAAGCTCATGACCGACGGCATCCTGCTGGCGGAGATCCAGTCCGACCCCCAGCTGCGCCGCTACGACACGATCATCGTGGACGAGGCCCACGAGCGCAGCCTCAACATCGACTTCATCCTGGGCTACCTGGCGCGCCTACTGCCCCAGCGCCCCGACCTCAAGGTCATCATCACCTCGGCCACCATCGACTCCGAGCGCTTCGCCGAGCACTTCGGCCGCGAGCAGATCGGCGACCGCGGGCAGCCCTTCACCGTTCCCGCCCCGGTCATCGAGGTCTCCGGGCGCACCTACCCCGTTGAGGTGCGCTACCGCCCGCTGGCTCCCGACGACGTCGACCCCGCCTCCGACGACGCCGGCGGCTCACCGACCGGCGGCACCACCGTCCCCCGGCCCGGCCCGGCGGGACCCGGCGAGCTGAGCGAGGCCGAGCTGGAGGCCCTGACCTCCCCCGACCCGGCGGTGCGCGCCGCGGCCCGGGCCCGCCGCGAGGCCATCCGCTCCGGCGCCGGCCCCACCGCGCTCACGCCCCGCAACCAGGGGGCTCGCGGCAAGGGCCGGGGCCGGGCCGCCTCCGCTGCCGCCGAGTCCGGGGAACCCAAGGACCAGGTGACCGGGATCCTCGACGCCGTCGACGAGCTCCTGGGGGAGCCCAGCGGCGACATCCTCATCTTCCTGGCCGGTGAGCGCGACATCCGCGACACCGAGGCGGCCCTCATCGACCACCTGGGGGCGCGCTACACGCCCGACGGTCGCTCGCGCACGCCGGGGGCCATCGAGGTCGTCCCCCTGTACTCGCGCCTGAGCGCCGCCGAGCAGCACCGGGTCTTCGAGGCCCACCGGGTGCGCCGCATCGTCCTGGCCACGAACGTGGCCGAGACCTCCCTGACGGTTCCCGGGATCCGTTACGTCGTCGACCCGGGCCTGGCGCGCATCTCCCGCTACTCCAACCGCACCAAGGTCCAGCGCCTGCCGATCGAGCCGATCAGCCGGGCCAGCGCCAACCAGCGGGCGGGCCGCTGCGGGCGCGTGGCCGACGGCATCGCCATCCGCCTGTACTCGCAGGCCGACTTCGAGGCGCGCCCGGAGTACACCGAGCCGGAGATCCTGCGCACCTCACTGGCCAGCGTCATCCTGCAGATGGCGGCCCTGGGGCTGGGGGCGGTGGAGGACTTCCCCTTCCTGGACGCCCCGGACTCCCGCCAGGTCCGCTCCGGCCTGCAGCTGCTCACGGAGATCGGCGCCATCGAGCCGGCCGGGGCCGCCTCCGCCCGCTCCGACGACGCCCCCGACCGGGGCCGCAGGGGGCCGCGCCTGACGGAGGTCGGGCGGCGCCTGGCGCGCCTGCCCATCGACCCGCGCCTGGGGCGCATGCTCCTGGAGGCCGGTGAGCTGGGCTGCGTCGGGGAGGTCATGGTCATCGTGGCGGCCCTGTCCATCCAGGACGTGCGCGAGCGCCCGGCGGACAAGCAGGAGGCCTCCGACGCCCTGCACCGGCGCTTCGCGGACCCGACGAGTGACTTCCTGACCTACCTGAACCTGTGGCGCTACCTGCGCACGCAGAGCCGCGAGCTGTCCGGCTCGGCCTTCCGGCGCATGTGCCGGGCCGAGTTCCTGCACTACCTGCGGGTGCGCGAGTGGCAGGACGTCCACACCCAGCTGCGTCAGCTGGCACGCCCCCTGGGCCTGGACGCGGCCCCGGTGGAGCTGCCGACGGCCCGTTCGATCCGGGCGGCCACAGAGGCCCTGGAGCCGGGCAGCCACGCCGCCCAGATCGCCAACGGGGGTGTGGCGGCCGCCGTCGTGGCCCTGGGGCGCAGCGCGGACACGCCCGACGCCGACGCGATCCACCGCTCGCTGCTGGTGGGGCTGCTGTCCAATGTGGGCAACTGGGATGAGCGTCGTCGGGAGTACGCCGGCGCACGCGGGACCCGTTTCACGATCTGGCCGGGCTCGGGCCTGCGCCGCAAGACCTACGACTGGGTGATGACCGCCGAGCTGGTGGAGACCTCCCGGCTCTTCGCCCGCACCGTGGCCAAGGTGGACTCCCGGTGGATCGAGCAGGTGGCGGACCGGGCGGGCCTGACCCGCCACATCTTCGGTGAGCCCTACTGGTCGACCCGCCAGGGGGCGGCCATGGTCCACGAGAAGGTGCTGCTCTACGGGATGACGCTGGTGGCGGACCGGCCGGCGACCCTGGCGAGCGTGGGGACGGACTCGGCCCGCCAGGTCGCCCGGGAGATGTTCATCCGCTCGGGCCTGGTGGAGGGCGGCTGGCACGCCCGCCACGGCTTCGTGGAGCGCAACCGGGAGCTCATCGAGGAGCTGCAGGACGTGGAGCGGCGTCGGCGCGAGCACGGCCTGCTGGCCGACGACGCCGCCCTGTTCGACTTCTACGACGACCGCGTCCCCGAGGAGGTGACCTCCGCGGCGGCCTTCGACGCCTGGTGGAAGGAGCAGCGGCGCACCACCCCGGACCTGCTGGACTTCACCCGGGAGCTGCTGCTGCCCGGCGGGGGCGACGCGAGCGGCTTCCCGGACACGTGGGTGCAGGGGGACCTGTCCCTGGGCCTGAACTACGTGTTCGAGCCGGGCCACCCCGAGGACGGGGTCAGCGTCCAGGTGCCGGTGGAGGTGCTGGGGCGCCTGTCCCCGGAGGGCTTCGACTGGCTGGTGCCGGGGATGCGGGCCGAGCTGTGCGTGGCCACGATCCGGGCGCTGCCCAAGCGGGTGCGCCGCCAGCTGGTGCCGGCCCCGGACGTGGGCGCCCAGGTGTGGGCCCAGATCGCCCAGGAGTTCCCGACGCCGCCGGGTGCGAGCTGCCCCGAGGTGCCCTTCGAGGAGGCCTTCAGCCGGGTGGTGCTCCGCCTCAAGGGCGTGGAGATCACGGAGGCCGACTGGGCCGAGGCGGCCGAGCGGCTGCCGGATCACCTGGCGATGGGCTTCGCTGCCCTGGATGCGCGGGGGCGGGTTATTGGCCGTGGCCGGGACCTGGTTGCACTCCAGCAGCGGCTGTCGGGCAAGACGGAGGCTGCTGTGCGCTCGGTGGTGCGCGGTGCGCTGGCCCAGGCGATGGCCGAGGCCCAGGAGCGTCAGGGCGCGCAGGGCGGGAAGTCGGGCCGCAAGGGTCGCAGGAAGAAGGATGGGCGACCGGCTGCCGCCCAGCGTCCGGGCGGCGCCGCTGGGACCGCGGGAGTCGCGGGAGGCTCAGGGGCCGCTGCTGGAGGCGGCGCCGGCCTGGAGGAGCGCCGGGGCCTGACCGACTGGCCTCGGGGTGTGCCGGGCCTGGGCGACCCGGATGCCTCGACGATCCCGGCCTCGGTGGAGTCGGCGGGCCGGGCCGGCCTGGTGGTGCGCGGCTACCCCGCCCTGGTGGCGAACGGAGCCAGGAGCGCGGACTTGAGGATCCTGCCCGACGCCGCCGCCCAGCTGGGTGCTCATGGCGCCGGAGTGACGGCGCTGGCCCTGGCGCACACGGCCTTGCCGGCGGCCCGGGTGACGAGCCGGTGGAGCGCTCAGGAGTCGCTCATCCTGGCGGCCAGTCCCTACCGGACCACGGAGGCTCTTGTGGAGGACGTGCAGGCGGCCGCTGCACGGATCGTGGCCAGGCGTTGGGCGGCGTCGGCCTCCGGCTGCGCGCTGGCGGAGGTGCGCAGCCGGGAGGTCTTCGAGGCGCTGGTCGATGTCATGCGCGATGAGCTCGAGGACGAGGTCTACCGGGTGGCCCGGTATGCGGCCGCGGCGCTCACGGCAGCCCGGGAGGTGGAGCGCGTGGTGGGTGAGCACACCTCCCTGACGCTGCTGAGCACGCTTCAGGAGGTGCGCGAGCACGCGGCCGCCCTGGTTCCGGAGGGTTTCATCACCGCCACCCCGCCGGAGCACCTGCCGCATTTGGAGCGCTACCTGCGGGCCCTGGTGATGCGGGTGGAGAAGGCGGCCTCATCGCCGTCGGCCGCCTCCCAGGACGCGGCCTTGGCCTTCCAGGTCTCCCAGGCCCGGGAGGTGGTGGACAAGGCCCGCGCCAAGGCGGCCTCACTGCCGGCCGACCCGCAGCGTGAGACCCTCCTGGAGGAGGCCCGCTGGATGGTGGAGGAGCTGCGGGTGAGCCTGTTCGCCCAGACGCTGGGCACGAGCCGCAAGGTGAGCCTCCAACGCATCACCAAGCTCCTCAGCGCCATCTGACCCCGCTTCCGACGCCTGACTTATTGGCCGCCATGTCCACTAAAAGCCGTGGACCTCGGGAGGATTTCGTCGTCCATATGTCCCCCGCGGCCGCCGATTGTTGGTTATCGTGTGATCGGTCGGTTCGCTGTGGCGGCCGCGACTTGATAGCCATGAGGCGGTTTTCGCCGCAACAAGGAAGGACGAGGACAGGTGGCTGATCTGCAGACCTGCGAGGAGACGACGTCGAAGATCCGTTCGGAGGTGGAGAACTGCATCAGTGAGGTGAACGTGTCGGGAGGCGACAGTGATGTGCGTTCCTCGGCGAACGGCCTGACGGGAGCCGGACTGTCCAGCAACGCGTCAAAGGCGGCGGACGCGGTCTCCAAGGCTCGCACAACCTTCGCCAACAGGCTGACGAATCACCACAACGGGATCTACAACGCCACCAACCAGCTCAAGGCGGCCGACGGCGCAGTAGCAGCCTGCACCCCCAAGAACGGCGACAGCTGACCCACGTCAGACACCATCACCCCCACTTAACACACTTCACCCTTAACAACTCAGTCCGTTTACTCTTTTGGAGGACCCCGTGGTTACGTTCAATGACCTCCTGTCCTGGGATGGCACCAACCTCGACACGGCCGGCGACGCCTTGATAGCCGCCTCACACAAGTACGAGCAGGTCAACGCCGACCTTCAAAAGAAAGACCTAGGTGACGGCTTGTCCGGAAAAACTTTCGAGGCCGAAGCTAAGGCGCGACGAATCCTCGCCGACGACGCCGAAGACCTATGGACAGGGCTGAGTAAAGCGGGAAACGACCTCAAGGACGCCTCCGAAACCGTAAACACGATCAAGAATAGTGCATCAAGCACCCAATCTAGCGTATCCGCGGCAGGGTTAGAAATCAAAGACGACAATACCGTCGCAGTCAAGGACCAACAAAGTGGCGCCAGCGCCAGCACATCGATTACTTCATACCAAAATGAAGTAGACCGTTTAGTAGAGCAGGCACGCGACACCGTCACCTTCATTTCATCCGTCTACGATGAAATCGTCAAACTGGACGATACGGCAAACGGCCCGAGCCCCGAGGTGGTCAACCACGGCGAGAGACCCCCGAACCCAAACTGGACGCCCAGTCAGGTCAACGACTGGTGGACTTCGCTGACTGACGCACAACGGCAGAATATTATCAACAAGCACCCGGCCTGGATCGGCAACCTTGACGGCATCCCCTCAAATGAGCGATACCAAGCGAACTTGATTTGGCTCCCCATCATGCAAGCCGAGATAGACAAGAGTGTCAAAGACTACGAACCAAAGTTAACAAGAGACGGCATCATCACTCCGGGGTACAAAGAAATGCTCCAGAGACAAAAGGACATTCACGCCCTGTCGACCATGTTCCTAGACGACAAGGGAAAGCCCAAATCCCTGGACGATGAAGGTAAACCATCACCTGTAGATGGGCGCACCCTGCTAGTGCTGGACAACAGTGGCGACCACTTCCGGGCCGCAATCGCTTCCGGGGATGTCGACAACGCCGACCATGTAGTGGTCACCACGCCGGGCATGGACTCAACGGTTGATAACGGCCTCGCCAAGAGTAATGGTGATCCTGCGAAGTATGTGAACGGCACCGAGAACATTATGACGGAAAGTGGATTGGGGTGGTCCACGACCGAAAATAAGGACCAGGAAAAGGGGCAGGAAACCGTCGCGGGGGTAACCTGGCTGGGCTACGATGCTCCTCACACAGAAAAAGTCTTCTCCTCAGGAGAAGCCAAGGAAGGGGGGAAGCACATGGCCGACTTCTATGATGGCCTTCAGGAGACCCACCATGGAGATCCACACCTGATGGCGGCTGGCCACTCCTACGGCTCCCTAACGACCGGATACGCCCTCAGGCAATCGACCGCACCAGACGATTTTTCCATCATGGGTTCACCAGGCCCCAGCTCAGTAGACGCTTCAGAATTCCACATGCTTCCTGACCACACATTCGCAGCAGCGAACAATTGGGATCCAATTGCAGCATCTGGATACTATGGAGGAAACCCCACCACCAACCCTAACTCTGATTTTACAGCACTAGACACAGACGCCAACGGCCCCTACAAATACTCGTCAGGACATTCACACTACACAGACAAAGGCAGTACCTCCCTGCACAGCCAAGGACAAATCTTGAAAGGCGTGAAACCCGACTATGTTGATCGGCCGTCAATTAAACACGGATAGTAATTCATGTGCAGGGCATCAGATTGAGTCGCCCCCGCGAAACGGACGGAGAAGTAGAGCAGCCGATTAGCCCACCACAACGGATCAGGAAGAATACGTCCAATCAGCCGATAAGGGAGCAGCCGATGCCTGACGAGCAGACCACACCTGAACACAGAGGAGGCGTCGGCGCAGACGAAGCCCCGGCCGTCAACTCGGGCAACGACGCCTCTGTCGGCAGGAGGAAACCGTCGTCAGGCAGGTCGGCGGGATGGTGGGCTATCCGGGTGATGCTGGTCGTCCTCGTGGTGATCATTGGTGGTGTCATCTATCTGATCGACATCACCGTGCACCCCGACAGCGGCCCGGATGGCTTCCAAGTCCGGCGCGTTGCCAGCACAGCCTCCAAGCACCTCTCCAGCAGCCCGGACGTCATCTCCGCCGAAACCACTGAGGCCTCAGCCGACCTCGGAGGCAACGACGTCCGACTGGACGTGCGCCTCAAGGACAACACCAGTGCGGAGGCGGCCGCCAACCTGCTGGCCTCTACTCGCCAGAAGACACTCCAGCAGGTACCCCACTACAGCGGCGAATTCGTCATCTCCGTGTCCTGGAACGCCAAGGGCAGCACCATCGACGTCGACGTCTCCTGTCAACGAGATCCCGAGGCAATCCGGACCGACGTGAAACGCGCACTCACCCCCGTCGGAGAAGCGAAGACCTTCACCGGCAACATCGACGAGTATCAGGGACCGACAATCGACTACGGAGACGTCACCACACTCCCCACCACCCTGACCCAACCAGGCATGAAGAAATCCTCCAAGACCTTCACCATGAACGGCTGGAAGGTCACCTCCACCAGCAACACCGACGGCCAGTTCAGCAACCCACCCTTTGACCAGCTCACCACCGCCACCGGGCAGGCCAGCCCCACCGGAACCATCGAGCTCAGCAACGGGACCCTGTCCGTCACCGGCCTAGTCACCGACGAGCGCAAAGGTCTCACCCCTGAGGCAGCAGCACCCGTCGTCCACGCCGTCGCCGACTGCCGCGCCGCAGGACTCACCACGCTCCAGCTCAACGGCAAGCTGCAGAAAGGCCTCTCAACCGACAACGACTACTGGCTGACCTTCACCTGCAACAACGGCACCTGGACACCCACACACGAAAGCACAAGGGGCCAAGACGAAGCCGCCATCCTCAACAAAGCCGCAGAACTCTAGCAGCCCCACCGTTCCTCCTTCGCCTCGTCGCCGTCGGACCAAACACCCCCACCACCACAACGGATCGGGAAGAATACGTCGGACAAGCAGAAGGGAGGTGCATAGTGGATGAGTCGACCGACTCCGACCAGACCGGCAGTCACGCCCATGCTGTTCCTGAACCCGACAGGGCGTCTCCTCAGCGATCGCCGAACCGTCTTTTCAGAGGATGCCTGGTGCTGATTGTTGCGGTAATCGTGAGCATGGCGGGTATCTGGATGCTGTTCGTTCGCATCGACGCCAGCCTGCACCCCCAAGCCGGACCAGCGGATCGTGCGTATGCCCGCCAAGTCGCCCAGGAAGCCGCCGACCACCTCGGTCACAACCCACTTGTCACCTCAGCACCCTCCGCCTCATCCGAGGCAGCCACGCCGTCGGACATCTCCGCTCACGTGAGCATCAGCCTCAAGGACGGCACCAGCGTCCAGGAAGCCGCCGACCTCCTGGCCTCGACCCACGAGGCCGCTCTTCACACCAAGGACGGCACCCGGAAGATCACGCTGACCGTGTCCATGTCATGGACCCTGGGCGGCACCAGCATCGCAGCAGACTTCGATGCCAGCCGCGCCACCACCGACATCATCTCCACCACCACACGCGATCTGACCCCGGTCGGGGAAGCCAGGACCATTAGGCAAGGGGGGTCCTCCCTCCTAGGGATCGATTACGGCGAAGTCGGTTCTCCCCCGGCATCACTGGCCAGCCCCTCCGGTTCACGCACATGGAAGTCCTTGACCATGGCGGGTTGGCAGGTGACATCCACCAGCAACGAGACAGGACAGTTCGCCACCCCACCCATGGAGCAGATCCTCGCTGCGGCCACTCAGACCAGCGCTACCGGCTCCATCACGTTCGAGGCCGACCCGGGATCCATGTCCGTCACCGGCCTGGCCACCGACGACGGCGGCTTGGCTCCCGAGGCCGCAGCACCCGTGGTGCACGCCTTGTCCGACTGTCACGCCGCAGGGCTGACCGAGCTCAACCTCAACACCACAACCGGCCACGACGGCCCCTGGCGGACTCTCGTATGCCAGGGCAGAACCTGGACACCTAAGGACGACGGCGTAATAGGCCAGCAAGAAGCCGCCATCCTCAACAAAGCCGCAGAGCTGTAGACAGCCTGCCTCCCGCGTGCCCTGCGCCCGCCTCACCGAACCAACTCCATCCGCAGGAACGGCCGATTTGAGAAAATACGTCCAATCAGCCGATAAAGGAGCAGCCGATGCCTGACGAGCAGACCGAAACGTCTCACAGTGTGTGAATCGTCCCGGGTTTGATGGAGGCAGTGATG
>NZ_KV810927.1:0-396 GCF_001812965.1 Actinomyces sp. HMSC075C01 | reverse complement strand
ATCTTGCGGGTCCCCAGCACCGAGTAGTTGTCCTTGTAGACCTTGGATATCTCCGCCTTGAGGATCTCATCGCGCAGGCTCCTGGCGCTAGGAGAACGGCTACGACGGGCGTAGTAGGCACTCGGGGCGATCTGCACACCAGCCTTGCTGAGCGTAGTGCAGATCGGCTCGACCCCGAACTCCTCCTTGCGGGAGTCGATGTACTGGCAGATCAACGGGATGGGCGGTCGAGCTCCGCCTGGGCGAAATACGCACTCGCCTTGCGCAGGATCTCATTGGCCCGACGTAGCTCTCGGACCTCCTTCTCCAGCTCCTTGATCCGCTGTGCCTGGTCAGTGGTGGTTCCCGGCCTCAGACCACCATCGACCTGGGCCTTCTTGACCCAGGTGCGCAGAG
>NZ_KV810926.1:0-3488 GCF_001812965.1 Actinomyces sp. HMSC075C01 | reverse complement strand
GGCCGGCCAGGCAGTGCAGGAGGGTGGACTTGCCCGAGCCGGAGGGGCCCATGATGGCTGCGAACTCTCCTTCGGTGATGGTGAGACTGACCGTGTCCAGGGCCACGACCTGGGCCTCGCCCTCGCCATAGACCTTGGTCAGACCACGGGCCTCAACCACCCGCATCGGTGCGGAGGCGGCAGGAGTGATGGGCGCCGTCGGCGCTCCCGGGGTGGCCGGGGCCGCCTGGGGGAGCGGCGTGGGACGGGCGGGGTGGCCGAAGGCCTGAGGCTGGGATGGATACGTCATCTCATGACCCTTCTCGGTGACTGACTCGGGTGGCGGGCGGCGCCGACCACTGGCATCGCACTGCGTCCCGCACCGCCCTGGTGATGTGAAGAAGCCTAGAAACGACGCCATCGCACCGGAATGCGTCGAAGGACGGGACGCGTGAGGTCGCTGTCCGTCAAAAGGTGGAGGCGCGACGGTACGAAGGTGCGGCTGCCCCGTGCCCTGGAACCAGGGCACGGGGCAGCCGCTTATCAGGCTCCATGTCAGGAGGGGAGCAAAGGGAAGTCAGAGGGGAGCAGAGAGCGGGTTTTAGTCCTGGGCGAGGGCGCGGATGGGTGGGATCCTACTGGCGCTCTCAGCTGGGCGCAGTGAGGCCAGGACTCCGACTGCGGTGGCAGCCAGGAGGATGCCGCCTAAGGCCAGAATTAGGGTAGGCCACGGGACTTGGAGGATTGTGAGGAAGCTCCCGGAGTTTGTGTTGAGTAGGGCGGCCACTCCTGCGATACCCACGCCGCAGCCGAGCAGGATGCCGATGCTGCCGCCCAGGAGGGCGATAAGGATGGCCTCGGTGATAAACAGAAGCCTGATTTCCTTGCGTTGGGCACCGGTGGCGCGCAGGACTCCGAGTTCGCGGGTGCGTTCCAGGACACTGATGGTGATGGTATTGGCCAGTCCGGATAGGGCGATCAGTAGCGTGAAGATCAGCATGACGCCGATCGCTATGGAAACTTGCCGAACCTGGTCGGTGAAGTTGACGCGGCCCTCTTGGGAGTCAGCGACGTATAGTCCGGTACCTGCCAAGGCTTTGCGGACGGCGGAGACGGGAAGCTGGTTGGAGGCGTCCCCACTGGTGCGCACCCACACGATGGAGGCGGTTGGGGCCTCTCCGACCAGCCGATTCGCGACGGCGGGCGTGATGGCAGCATCGAGTCCCTCCTTCACCCGGACGGTGAGCTCAACGCTTCCGGCAGGCCCCTTGAGGGTCACAGGTGTTCCGTCGGGGATGTTGTACATACGACTCAAGACGAGGGTCTGGTCGTCGAGAGTCTCCAGGGCTTCCTGGGAACGGAGGACTGGGGAGACCTTCTTCTGGTCGACGGCGGCAACGTTAAGGCTTTCCTCCTGGCCGCCCTGGTCTTCACTGGTCATCTTGACGTCGAGCCACGGGAGGGGAGTGACATATTCCACCCCGTCAACGGCTGCAATCTTTGTGACAGTTGACGAGGGATCTTGTCCGGCTGCGAACTCTCCCACGATGATGTCAACGGGAGTATTGGAATTGACGTAGTTCTGCATGGAGGATGCAATGCCGGCCAGCCCGCTGGCCATCGTGGCTGCCACAGCGACAGCGACGAGCAGGGACGCGGTGGTTGCCGCCGCGCGGCCGGGGTTGCGGGCCAGGTTGCGGGTGGCCAAGTGGAGGATTGGTTTGTGGGTCTGGCTACAGACTGATTCGATCAGGCGAGACATTCCGATGACGAGCAGAGGAAGTGCAAAGATGATTCCGAGGACGGATATCCCTGCCCCTGCCCCGATTATCTGCAAGGAGCCCCAGGTAATCCCGCCCTGAATGAGACCAAGGCCGAGTATAGCGACGACCACACCCGCGACTGCCGTCGCCATCCGTCGTCTGCTAAGCGACTTTTGGTTGGCGGCCTGCTCGGTCAGTGCCACAAGTGGAGATACTCGAGTGGCCTGGCGCGCCGTTCTCAAGACGGAGACCAAGGTCATCACTGTGCCGACAAGGAGCGCCAAGGCGAACGCTGTCCAGGAGATGGTCAGGTGGCGGGGTTTGACGCTCTCGATGATGCCGAGATGGATCACCGGAACCGCTATGGCGGCGCCGATGATAGCCCCCGCTACGGATCCAGTCAGCCCGGTGAACAGAGCTGTGCGCAGCACAGAACCCATGATCTGGCCGCGGCTGGCGCCGACACAGCGCAGCAGCCCGATCTGGCGGGTCTGACGCGCCATGAGCGTCGTGAAGGTTGTGGCGATGACGATCCCGGACACGACCACGCACACCGGGGCGATGATTTGCAGAAGGGTGAGTGTCTTCGAAGCAGTGGCGTCAGAACTCGCGGCACGCATGGTGATGATGTCGGAGGCAGTGTAGGCTTGCGCGCCAGGCTGCGTAGCGGCCAGAACTTCGGTGACGGAACTGAGAAGCTCCTTGTCACTGGTTCCCGCCTGTGCGGTGACATAAAGGATGGTGGGGCCATCAGGAAGCCCCATTGCGGCTTGTGCCTCTCCAGTAGCGAAGATGTAGGGGGTGTCGTCAGTATCGCCCCGTGTGATGTCGGCCGCCGGCTGGACCACGCCTACGATGCTGACTGTTGTGGGGGAGGCATCCTTGGAAGCCTTCAGGCTCAGGGTGCTGCCGACTTTTACGCCCTGCTGACGCTCTAGGACGGCGGGTGCGACAGCGATCTCGTTAGCGGTTTGCGGCAGTCGCCCCTCTGTTAAACGGGTACCGCCCGTGAGCTTCGGTACATTCAGGACAATGAGACCGCTTTCTTGTCCTGTGCCCGCGCGGCTGGCTTGAACCCCTCCGTCGACATAGGGGCGTACGGACGCAACTCCGCCAGCTGCGGAGACCTCTCGCACAGCCTGGTCGGAGATCCTGCCGCTGGCAGTGTCGCTAGAGCCTGCTAGAACTACCACGTCAGCGTCGCCGACGCTCGCTCGGGCGTTCTCAGTCACTTTTGCTTGTAAGGAGTCGGAGATGATGAGGGCGAAGGCGATGAGGGCGGCGCTCATGGCTACGGCCACGAGGGCGGCGGCTGTTCGTCGCAGATCGAGGAGCGAGGGCATCAGCGGGCCTCCGTCCGGGGAGTCGGGCCGGGGGTGGTGGGACGGGCCGCCGGACCGGAAGCGGGGGAGTGGCCCGCGGCGCGACGGGCACCGGGCGCGGCGGCCGGGGCGGCATGGCCGCCGGCCGGGCGGCGCACGGCCTCGACCCCGGTGATGCGCCCGTCACGCAGGCGGATGATGCGGTTGGTGGTGGCGGCCGCCTGCTCGTCGTGGGTGACCATGACCACCGTCTGACCCAGGCGCTCGCACATGCCGGCCAGGGTCTCCAGCAGGGCGGCGGCTGAGGTGGTGTCCAGGGCGCCGGTGGGTTCGTCGGCGAAGACCACTTCGGGGCGGCCCACGAGGGCGCGGGCCACGGCTACGCGCTGCTGCTGGCCGCCGGAGAGCTCGTTGGGGCGGTGGG
>NZ_KV810925.1:0-207 GCF_001812965.1 Actinomyces sp. HMSC075C01 | reverse complement strand
AGTAGGGTGCCGTCGATGATCAGCTGGGCTGTGGGGTCCAGGTCCTCCACCGTCGGCACAGACGTTTGGAGGGCCCGAGCGATCAGGGGCGTGTAGGCACTGATGACGCGGGAGACGGTGGCCTGAGAGACGTTGTAGGCCTCGGCGAGCAGCTCCTGGCACGGGTTGTGGCGCAGGTAGGTCAGGGTCAGGCGCACGCACAGGAAC
>NZ_KV810924.1:0-408 GCF_001812965.1 Actinomyces sp. HMSC075C01 | reverse complement strand
ACGATCAGCACGTCGCTCACGCCTCTGTTGGCCAGCTCGGCGCACACAAGCCGCCCTTCAAGGAGGCTCCTTCCTCGGCCTGGACCCAGATCCTTAAGCCACGTGCTTGATCCCGTCCATGTCGACGCCGACCGCGATGTGAGCCGAGCGGGAGGCGACCCGGTGATTGACGCGGACCATCGGCCCGGATCGCGCCTGTGGTAGATCACCGGGTAGAACTCCTCCAGCGGGCGGCGCTGCCACTCCAGGACAGCGTCAGCGACCGCGTCGGTGATCTTCGAAATGGTCCCCGCGGACAGCTCCACGCTGAGCGTGGAGGCCAGGTGGTGCTGAATGTCGCGCACCGTCATTCCTCCGGCATACAAGCTGATGATCATCGCATCCAGCCCGTCCAGACGACGCTGGCCC
>NZ_KV810923.1:0-3366 GCF_001812965.1 Actinomyces sp. HMSC075C01 | reverse complement strand
CACACCAGCCCCTCAAGACACCCTGTGGAAAACCTCTGACACAGGACTCCCCCACGCTCCTCACGAACCGGCAGAATCCCCGTAGCCTGCCGAACGCTGCTTCCCTCACCACGTGCCAAGGAGGCGCGCCCGAACCGCAGAGTTCTGACGATGAACGCCAGGCGCGCATACGGCGAAGGAGCCAGTGCTTGTCGTGCCAGCCCCGAGCCGCTGGCGTGATCGACACTGGAGTAGTACTTATGGTGGATCCGGGTGCCTTCGCTTCAGCTGCCCTTGTCCATTTTCTACGAGCTTCTGTACAGGCTCCCTGCGGTCCGGTCCAACGCTCCCCCGAGCCGATCCCCTTGGATCGGTCTACTCCACGAAGGTGGGGATGTAGATGTATGGCCAGAGCGCGCGCACTGCACGCGCCCCGACTCTCTTGGAGGTACCCCTGAACCTTGCCCCGTAGGTTCTTGACTCTCGTGCAGTACATCCCGAACGCCATCAGAACGACTGAGGGCGTCCAGCCGCCTTCCCGCAGCACAATGGGTAACAAGCCATCACATGTCCAGGTGGCCCGCCCCTACCGGAGCCTCAGACGTCACGAGATGGCACGGAGTCGGTCATCGGACCACCGGCTTTCCGATAACCTAGGCCCATGAAGACCTTTGAAGACCTTTTCGACGAGCTGCAGCACAAGGCAGCCACCCGCCCTGAGGGCTCCGGGACGGTGGAGGAGCTGGACCGCGGGGTCCACTTCATCGGCAAGAAGCTCGTGGAGGAGGCCGCCGAGGCCTGGATGGCCTGCGAGCACGAGTCCGATGAGGCCGCCTGCGAGGAGATCAGCCAGCTGCTCTACCACGCCCAGGTCATGATGCTCGCCAAGGGCTACAGCCTCCAGGACGTCTACCGCTACCTGTAGTCCCCGAGCCCCCTCACGCCTCCTACTCGACTCCCCCACCACAGATCAGGAACCGCCGTGCTGCGTATTGCCGTCCCGAACAAGGGCTCCTTGTCCGACCCCGCCATCACCATGCTCTCCGAGGCGGGCTACCGCACCCGCCGCACGGGCCGTGAGCTCGTGCTCGTCGACGAGGCCAACGACGTCGAGTTGTTCTTCCTGCGTCCGCGCGACATCGCCGTCTACGTCGGTCAGGGCACCGTCCACGCCGGCATCACCGGCCGCGACCTGCTCCTGGACTCCGGGGTTGACGCCGTCGAGCACCTGCCCCTGGGCTTCGCCCGCTCCACCTTCCGCTTTGCCGCCCCCAAGGGGACCATGAGCTCCTTGGCCGACGTCGCCGGGCGCCGGGTGGCCACCTCCTACGACGTCCTGGTGCGCAGCTACCTGGCCTCCCGGGGCGTGGAGGCCCAGACCGTTCACCTCGACGGCGCCGTGGAGTCCTCCGTCCAGCTGGGCGTGGCCGACCTCATCGCCGACGTCGTCGAGACCGGTACGACGCTGCGGGCGGCCGGACTGGAGACCTTCGGGGATCCGATCCTCATCAGCGAGGCCGTGCTCATCACCACCGAGCAGTTCCGCGCAGAGCCCGGACTGGCCACGCTCGTGCGGCGGCTGGAGGGGGTGCTGCGCGCCCGCGCCTACGTGCTCGTCGACTACGACATCCCCATGAACAAGCTGCACCTGGCGACGGCCCTCACCCCGGGCATCGAGTCCCCCACCGTCTCCCCCCTGCAGAACCCCGACTGGGTGGCGGTGCGCGCCATGGTCCCGCGAGCCGACATGAACCGGGTCATGGACGAGCTCTACGAGGTCGGGGCGCGCGCCATCCTCGTCTCCTCACTCCTGGCCTGCCGGCTGTAACCGGCCGCGAGGCATGGCAATGACAAGTGCTGTGGCTGCTACCAGCAAAACCGTGCAGGCGCCCAGCGCTGGGACGAGTCCGGCGGTGAATCTCTCACCAGGGGCGTAAGCGCCGAAGGTGGTGAAAAGGGCAGTGCACAGCGCGATGCCTGTGGCCGTCCCCAGCTGACGAGCCGTTTGATTGACCCCCGAGACGATGGCACGGTCCTGAGACGCGATCCCCTCCAGGACTGCGGTTGCCAACGGGGAGAAGGTCAGCCCCATGCCAGTACCTGCGATGAGCATGGGCAGGACGTAGGGGCCGTAACCGCTGCTCGTGTGCGCCAGGAGCACGAAGCACCCTACTGCCGCCGTCTGCAGCACCATACCGATCAGTAGCACCGCCCGTGGCCCGTAGCGCTTGACGAGCACTCCCGCCACCGGGGCCACCACCATGGGAACCATGGTCCATGGTGCTGCGCGCAGTCCCGACTCCAGTGGGCCAAAGCCCATCCCGATCTGAAGATACTGACTGACGAGGAACACTGATCCGAAGATCCCTGCGGAGAAGAGCATCGCTACGGTGTTGACTAGGTCGAAGCTCCGGTCGCGGAACAGGCGCGCTGGCACAAAAGCACTACGAGCGGTGCGCTCCCGCCAGATGAAGCCGGCCAGTGAGGCCAGTGCCAGAGCCAAGCATCCAAGAACCAGGGGGCTGGTCCAGCCGCGGCTGCTGCCCTCCACCAGTGCCCAGGTC
Source organism: Actinomyces sp. HMSC075C01 (assembly GCF_001812965.1). Taxonomy (NCBI): domain Bacteria; kingdom Bacillati; phylum Actinomycetota; class Actinomycetes; order Actinomycetales; family Actinomycetaceae; genus Actinomyces; species Actinomyces sp. HMSC075C01. Next base: position 823 of record NZ_KV810923.1, on the reverse strand, counting down.
AACGGGAAGACGAAGGTCGCCGCCATCGCCAGTCCCGCGAGGTCGGTTGACCGAGCCCCAGACCTGCCTACGGTGACGACGTTGCGAAGACTCCACCATCCCAGTGACAGGGACAGGGCGCCCACTGGGAGATTGATCCAGAAGATGAAGCTCCAGTGCAGATCCTCAACGACGGCGCCTCCGACGATGGGGCCGGCGGCAACACCCAGGCCATTGACGCTGCCCCACACACCGATGGCGAGTTCTCGCAGGTGCGGGGGTACGGCGTCGGCCAGGAGCGCCAGGGACAGTGAGCCGATGGCCGCCCCGCTGGCACCTTGGACCACCCGGGCGCCGATGAGTGCCAAGGGTGTGGAGGCCAGTGCTGCCAGAGCTGAGGCTGAGGTGAACAGGAACACCGCCCACAGGAAGAGCTTACGGCGCCCGATCCGGTCCCCCAGTGCTGCGGTTGGCAGGATCAAGGTGGCATAAGTGAGCGTGTAGGCATTGACGAACCATTGCAGCTCGGTGACCGAGGCCCCCAGGTCCCGGTGAATCTGCGGAAGCGCGATCGTGACCACCAATGAGTCCAGTGACGTCATCAGGGTGGGAAGGGCGATTGCAAGCATGACCCACGCAGGAGGGATTCGATGATGGTCCCCGGTTCCGGCGGTTGGCGAGGTGGGGGAAGGCTCGCCGAGCGAACGATGTGTGGTCTGGGTGGACAAGACGAGTCCTAACTGGATAGTGAAAGTATCGATCTAAGTAGATACCATTACTATCTACATGTCAACCCAGCGCTCTCTGTCAACTAGATGATTGATTCCAAGGGGATTGGTTAGTG
>NZ_KV810922.1:0-765 GCF_001812965.1 Actinomyces sp. HMSC075C01 | reverse complement strand
TTTTGAGCGTTCGGTGGATGCCTTGGCATCAGGGGCCGATGAAGGACGTGGTGGCCTGCGATATTCCTCGGGGAGCCGGCTGGCGGGCTGTGATCCGAGGGTTTCCGAATGGGGGGACCCGGCACGAGTTATGTCGTGTCACCTGCATCTGAATTGTATAGGGTGTGGGGGGTGACGCGGGGAAGTGAAACATCTTAGTACCCGTAGGAGTAGATATTCCGTGAGTAGTGGCGAGCGAAAGCGGATGATGGTTAAACCGTGTGCGTGTGATACTCGGCAGGGGTTGCGTGTGCGGGGTTGTGGGGCTGTCCTGTTTCTCTTCTGCCGGAGAGGGGGCGCGTGTGCTGATCTGTAGCTGAATCGTCTGGGAAGGCGTGGCGTAGTGGGTGATACCCCCGTAGGCGGAACTGGTTGGTGCGTGTCTGGGATGGTTTGCCCGAGTAGCACGGGGCTCGTGGAATCCTGTGTGAATCTGCCAAGACCACTTGGTTGCCTGAATACCTCCTGATGACCGATAGTGGATAGTACCGTGAGGGAATGGTGAAAAGTACCCCGGGAGGGGAGTGAAATAGTACCTGAAACCGGGCGCTTGCAAGCCGTCAGAGCCTCCACGTGCTTTTGGTGTGTGGGGGTGGTGGCGTGCCTTTTGAAGAATGAGCCTGCGAGTCAGTGGCGTGTCGCGAGGTTAACCCGTGTGGGGTAGTCGTAGCGAGAGCGAGTCCGAAGAGGGCGATTGTAGTGGCGCGTTCTGGACCCGAAGCGGGG
>NZ_KV810921.1:0-2699 GCF_001812965.1 Actinomyces sp. HMSC075C01 | reverse complement strand
CGGGCACGATCCGGTCACTATCGGTGGCGACGGCTCACCACTGGTGCCGTCACCATTCGCTCCGTCCGGCACCGTGCCAGCAGACGCACCGCTACCACTAGCACCGTCGCCACTGCTCTCGTCAGTGACACTCCCACCATTGCTGGCGTCACGCCCTCCACCGGCCGCTGCTCTTTCCGCCTGTTCGTTGTCCTGCAGCACCTGGGCCATTGCTGCCTGCATGGCTCGGCCTGCCTCTTGGCGCTGCTGGCTCAGCTCACTGCCCAGGGCCAGGGCGGCCGCCCAGGACGAGCTGGCTGGGATGCCCGGTCCTGCTGCTCTGGCCGCCTGGTGTGCGGAGCGCCAGCTGGCTGCGACCTCACCGGCGAGCTGGCCGGCCTGGTAGCTGCTCGGCAGCGCGGCAGACAGCGAGAGCGGCGGTGCACCGACGGGCACCGGCTGACTCGTTCCGCCCAGTGGTGCTTCCCGCCACTGGGCCAGGCCATCGCGCACCCCGTGGGCGAACGCCCAGCCAACTGCGCCCACTACCGCCAGACCGATGAGGGCCAGGATCCCGACTATGACCGTCATGATGAAACCTCCGAAGATGAGAAGAGACGAGAGAAGAAGAGAAGGGAGCAAAGAGAAGGAACGTGAGGAGAAGGAGAGCAGGCGCGAGGCAGCGTGCTCGCCACTGCACTGACGACGTTCCGGTACTGGCCCGGCCGCCTACAGCTGCCCGATCCGCTGCCCAGCACCCAGCGCGTATCCCGTGATGATCGCTTCGTAGAACTGAGCACCGCCGGGAGCGATACGGGTCTGGGCCTCGGCCTGGGTGACCAGCGTGGCGATGTTGGTCAGGACCTGGGAGGTCAGGAAGGCCCGGGCCTGCTCGGCCTGGGCGGCTACTTCTGCCTGGGCGGCGACCTGCTCGATCTCCCGCCTGGTCACCCGGGCCTGGCCATTGCCCAGCACTACCCCCATCCGGGTGCGCTGGGGCGAGAAGAGACTGAGATTGGTAGAAGCCATGAGAAGTCCTTTCGAGGAGAGAGGGAGGAAGAGAGAAAGATGACCAGCCGAGCTGGTCATCTCGCGTCGACGGCCCGTGCTGCCACTCTGGGGAGAGCGGGCCGCGCTACCTGCCACTAGCCGCGCCAGGCCGGCGTTTTCTGCCGATCTCGCCCTGGGCTCGTGGCGTTGGTTAGAACGGTAGGCAGGCCGCGCCGCAGCACCGTCAAAGTTGGAAGAAAGTTGGAAAAGCGGGCTCACTCAGGCATCCACCGCCGACCCGAGCAGCTACGAGCCAGCCTCACCGTGGTCGGCAGGCCAGCAGCTGCGGCAAGGAGCCAGTCCACCAAGCCGGGGACAGACGCCTCGCTTCTGTTCTTCGGCTCCCCCGCTATATCTCCTGGTTTGTTCCGACCGCTCGGTCTAGGCTGATCGTCGGCTGACCCGTTGACCGCGAGCACCCTGCAGCCATCGCGCCTGGCGGGCGCTTCACCGCTCAGCCCACTGCCGCTCACGCCTTGCTCCTACTTCCCCCAGGAGGCTTGCTCATGTCCCGCGCTCGTCTCGATGCCGATGATGCGGCTTCCTTGCTGCGTGAGCTGGCGTGGCTGCGTAAGCGCGGTGGCTTCACGGCGGCGCGGCTGGTGCACGCCCCGATCGTCGATGAGGTGCTGCGGGGCAGCTTGGAGGACTCCTTTGAGCGGCTACGCCATCGCTTCGTCTCAGCCATCCACAGCCTGAGCGAGAGCGGGAGTGAACAGGATGAAGTGCTGGTGGGTGTGCTGCTGGCGGCCTTTGCGCTCAGCCCTGAGACGGCGGGTAGTGGCAGCCTGCTGGAGCGGCGGCGGGCGATGGCGACCCGCTTGGGGTGCAGCATGGAGACGATTGCCTCGCGGGAGGAGGCCGGCCTGCGCCTGCTGCACAGCCGCCTGGTGGCCGGGCGCTACACCCAGGCACCCTTAGTGCTAGATGTGCCGGAGATGCACGGTGGGATTGTCTATGAAGAGACCACCACCCTCATCGTGGTCGAGCAGCGTCAGTGGCGCGGCACGGTGGAGCACTACCGGCTGGCCAACATGGCCGGCGAGCTGGACTTCGTCACCATCTCCCGCTCCTACCCCGCCCACGTTACGGCGCAGCCAGGCGGGGAGTTCAGCGTTAACAGCCGCCCCGTCGAAGGCGCGGGGTGGAACGACCACTTCTGGCACATCGACCCGGCCAGCGGTAGGCGCACGCCGATGCAAGACGCGACGCGCTACGACCTCACCTTCCGCCTCGAACCTCTCCCGGGCGAGGAGCCGACCACGCCGATCTCCTTGGCTAGCCGGGCCTTCCACGCCCGCTCGCTGCTGGCCACCATCCAGGTGTGCTTCATTGGGGAGGTGCCAACCAGCATCTGGCAGTTCACCGGGGCTAGCCCCTTTGCCCGCCCCCAGGCAGCCAACCAGTACAACCGCACCAGCCTGGATGCCCAGCAACGCGCCACCCTCACCCAGCGCGACGTCCACGGGGGACTGTTCGGCGGGTTCGGGTGGGAGTGGTGAGGGCAAAGATAAGGTAACCTCAATAAATACGCTTATTTACTATATAATATTTGATATGGTTATATTTGTCACTTGCGTCACTTAGGGCGCCGTGGAATTCTACCGCCGTCAGTGATTCTCCTGACCGTACCGAGGAGCACGCCGAGGATGAACGTCGAGTCCTTCAAC
>NZ_KV810920.1:0-1781 GCF_001812965.1 Actinomyces sp. HMSC075C01 | reverse complement strand
CGGGGTCGATCATGGCCCGCCACACCCGCTTACGAGCCCCCAGGGACAGGATCGCCTTGGGGTTGCCCTCCTCATCGAGCAGCTCAGCACGAGCCGCCCCAACCTCAGCGCACACCGCACCCATGTCGATCATCTGATTCCTCCTGCTTGAGCGCCGGTGAGCCCGGCTGGCGGTCACTGTGTGGTCACTGAGCCTCAAGGACAGCCGGGATGGCCTCATCGAGATACCACAGCCAGAAGGCCCGGCGGGCATCGACGTCGGTGTCCTCCAACGGCTGCCAGTTCAGTGCCCCGGCTGCGGCGCTGGCGCAGCAGTAGCTGGTCTCGAGGGAGTCCGGCAGCAGCTCGTCGTCGTCCTCGATGTCTCCCACGACGTCGAAGTCCAGGCTGCGGTCGAGGGCTGAGCCCACCAGGTTGACGGCGCCGTTGGCCACGAACGCGGCAGGCTGGGTGACGGCGTCGAAGTCCTCGATCTCGTCGTAGACGTCGGCCAGGAACTCGTCACTGGCCATCTCGGCGTCGTCGGGGTCCTGGCTGGCGTCGATGAGGCCCCGAGTCAGGTTCAGCATCTCCTGGACCCTGTTGTCGCCGGGGAAGGCGCGCTCCCACAGGGGCAGGACGCGGCGAAGGCAGGCCATCTTCAGCTCCGTGCGGCACCGGTAGGAGCGTTCAGCGTCCTGAGGGTCCAGCATCGCCCGCCAGATCCGTGTGCGAGCCGGCAGGCTCAGGATCCCTTTGACGTTGCCCGCATCGACCAGCTCACCACGAGCCGCCTCAACCTCCACGCGCACAGCACCCATATCAATCATCCAACAACAACCTCTCTCAATCCACTTCCGCTATCAATTCTGAATCTGAACAGTGTCACTTCTGCCGGACTACGGAACCGTCAGCGCCAAACACCAATGTCCCCTTCGGGTCTGTGACATACCAGTCACGCCCCTCGTGCTGAGCGAGCTTCGAAAAATACTGCTGGCAGTTCTTGCAGCAGACTTTCGAAACACCAATGTAGGGTTCCTCAGCGTTGATGGAAAGCTGACGCTCCGCATGTGACGCATAGTACTGGCCGTCTACGCCGTGGTCAAGCGCTCCGGCTCGCCTGACGTCGTGACCGATCTCTTCCTGCTTAGCGAGAACCTCGTTAATGTTAGGCTCCTGGAAATTTTCTGGGCGACCTTTCATGCTCCACCCACTGAGTGTCTCCACATGGTCGGAGGAGGTTGTTTTCTTAAGGAAGACTCTCTTTTCTGATGAAACATTCTTCTTAAGTTCTTTAGCTCGGTCGTAGGCCTCCTGCGACTTCTTCACGGGGACGCTCTTTGCGCCATTTCCACCCCGGGGGCCGCTGCCGCCTCCGCTGTATCTGGGTGTGTCAGTTTGGCGCATCATGCGCCATTGGTCGGCGAGAGTCACGACTCGTCCATCAGGGGTGACCAAACGAGTTTGTGGCATTGCCTGGTCCACAACGCCCAAAAAGTTCTCGACGCCACGGTCGGCGCCCTTAGCCAGGTTCTCTACCCCCCGAGAGGCCGTCTCGCTGACCTTGGTGGGAATGCTAGCGAGACCGTCGCCGATCTTAGATGGAATGTGGGCAAAACTCGTAGCTACGTCATCGAACAGAGCTCTTGCTGTGTACAGAAGGTCTTTGAGGTTCTTGGCTGACAGGACGGTGTCGGCTACCTCCTTGGACAGGCGGGTCACCCAGGAGGAGACCTCAGCGACGGCTGAGGTCACCGCCCAGGGGGCAGCCAGGCCCGCGGTGAGAACCCCGATGGCGACCT
>NZ_KV810919.1:2612-21863 GCF_001812965.1 Actinomyces sp. HMSC075C01 | reverse complement strand
GGCTCCGCAAGCACCCCGCGGGACCGGCCAGCACCGCCCCTATTTAACCACCTTTCGGCGTCCTGACGCCAAGCGCCACCGACGGCACCTTGAGCATCTTCAGCCACCAACTTCCGACGACGTCAAGCCAAAAGATCGACGTTCCTAGCCGTGACTGTCGACACATTGTGCTTCCGTGGCTCGACCGGCACGCCGCCGGCTCTCGTCCTCTCCGCCTCCTCCTGGCCCTCGATGCTGAAGAACGTCGACCTCTTGAACTCCCCGTACAGGCCGCCTCCCCTCCGGTAGTGTCGCCAGAAAGAAAGATGTAGACGGCCTTGCGCCAGCCTCCCGCCACCAGCCGGCGCCGCCGTCGGCCTGCCTGCCGCACCCACCACACATCACGCCGCAAAGGAGCCCCGTCGAGTGCCCGCCACCGTATTCGTCCGCTTCGATGCGCCCGGCCCGGTCGAAGCCACCCCCCGCCGCCTTCACGCCGCCTGGGGCAGAGTCCTCGACCTCCCCGAAGGAGTCAGCCCCGAGCGCGCCGCCCGCCTGCCCGCCCTCGCCCACCGCCCACCCCACGGCCAGCCCGGCCCCAAGCCCTACTGCCTGGGTGACATGACCCAGACCCCGGACGGCCTCGGCGTCGAACTGCGATTCCTCGACGACCGTCTCCTGGACACGCTCGACGCCTGGCTCGCCTGGGGCGGAGTCCTCCCCATCGGCGACGGCGGCGAAACCACCACCATGCTCGCCGCCGTCGAGGCCCAGGTCCTCGAACAGGCCGACTGGGAGGACCTCGCCGCCCAGACCGCCTCCACCGCCTGGGACATCCGCCTGCTCACCCCCACCGTCTTCACCTCCCGCGGCCACCACGTCCCCGAGGTCACCGCCGCCTCCCTGGCCACCAGCCTCCACGCGCGCTGGCGCCACTGGTGCCGCCCCCTGGCCCCCGAGCTCCCCGAGCGCGAACGCCTCACCTCCGTCCTCATCACCCAAGACCGCACCCGCCGCACCGTCGTCGGCCTGGGCATGCCGCGTGCCGACCGCCGCGGACGCCTCTCCAGCCGCCGCATCCCCGCCAGCGTCGGCACCCTGCGCATCAGCGCCCCCGCCGCCGGCTCCATCACCGCCGTCTTCTCCCAGCTCATGGCCCTGGCCCGCTACACGAGCGTCGGCTCCCACAGCGCCTACGGGATGGGCGTCATCGACGTCGTCGCGGACGCACCATAGGGGCGGACTCACTCCCGGGCCGCAGTCCTCGGGGCCGACGGTGTCTCCTCGCGGCCAGCGAGCCTCCAACCGGCCCGCATCCCCGGATCTTCCCGGCCACGCCCGGCGCGAACGTGAGCAAGCGCAATGGGACCTTTGCCGTGCTATCCGCTAACGTCTGAGGAATCAGTATGTTGAAGGGACCTACCGCACGATGAAAGATTCTGGGCGCGAGCCCGGCCGCAAGGACTCGGGGAAGCCGGGCAAGGCCGGTAAGAACGACCGCAGCAGGCGCGACCGCAAGCTCCGCGACACCCTGGGCAACCCGTTCCTGTGGTTGGTGCCCTTCCTTCTGGTCGTCATCCTCGGCTGGGCCGTCTTCTCCTCGATGTTCGGCTACCGCACCATCGACACCTCCGACGGCCTGACGCTCCTGCGGGACAAGCCGGACACGATCAAGTCGATCACCGTCATCGACGGCAACCAGCGCGTCGAGCTGGACCTCACCACCACCTACGTCCAGCCCAAGAAGAAGGGCATCGAGTCCCGCCCGGTGGGCAAGAAGGTCGAGTTCTCCTACACCAAAGCCCAGGCCGAGCAGGTCGACCGCCTCGTGCAGGCCGCCGCCCCCAAGGAGGGCTTCAACTCCGTGGTGCCCACCACCAGCTGGTGGGCCTCCCTCATCCAGCTGCTCGTCCCCGCCCTCCTGCTGGGCGGCTTCATGTGGTGGCTCATCGGTCGCATGGGCGGCGGGCGCGGCGGCGCCATGGGCTTCGGCCGCTCCAAGGCCAGGGTCGCCTCCAAGGAGATCCCCGACGTCACCTTCGACGACGTCGCAGGCGAGGACGAGGCCGTCGAGGAGCTCCAGGAGATCCGCGAGTTCCTCTCCGAGCCCGAGAAGTTCCGCGCCGTCGGCGCCAAGATCCCCAAGGGCGTCCTCCTGTACGGCCCGCCCGGAACCGGTAAGACCCTCCTGGCCAAGGCCGTCGCCGGCGAGGCCGGCGTGCCCTTCTTCTCCATGGCCGCCTCCGAGTTCGTCGAGATGTTCGTCGGCGTGGGCGCCTCGCGCGTGCGCGACCTGTTCGACCAGGCCAAGGAGAACGCCCCCGCCATCATCTTCGTCGACGAGATCGACGCCGTCGGCCGCCACCGCGGCTCGGGAACCGGCGGCGGGCACGACGAGCGCGAGCAGACCCTCAACCAGCTCCTGGTCGAGATGGACGGCTTCGACGCCAACACCAACGTCATCCTCATCGCCGCCACCAACCGCCCCGACGTCCTGGACCCGGCCCTCCTGCGCCCCGGCCGCTTCGACCGGCAGGTCAGCGTCGAGGCCCCCGACATGGCCGGGCGCGCCGCCATCCTCAAGGTCCACGCCCAGGGCAAGCCCCTCAACGACGACGTCGACCTCGACCTCGTGGCCAAGCGGACCCCCGGCTTCACCGGCGCGGACCTGGCCAACGTCCTCAACGAGGCCGCCCTGCTCACCGCCCGCTGCAACGCCCACCTCATTGACAACCGGGCCCTGGACGAGGCCATCGACCGCGTCATCGCCGGCCCGCAGAGGCACTCCCGGGTCATGCGCGAGCACGAGAAGCGCGTCACCGCCTACCACGAGGCCGGCCACGCCCTGTGCGCGGCCGCCGGCGCCTACTCCGACCCGGTCACCAAGGTGACGATCCTGCCGCGCGGGCGCGCCCTGGGCTACACGCAGGTCATGCCCCAGGACGACAAGTACTCCACCACCCGCAACGAGCTGCTCGACCAGCTCGTCTACGCCATGGGCGGGCGGGCCGCCGAGGAGATCATCTTCCGCGACCCCACCACCGGCGCCTCCAACGACATCGAGAAGGCCACCGCCACGGCCCGCAAGATGGTCACCGACTACGGCATGACCAGCGCGGTGGGCGCCGTCAAGCTCGGCACCACCGAGAGCGAGACGGTCCTGGGGCTCAACGCCACCAACCGCGACTTCTCCGAGCAGGTCGCCGCCACCGTCGACGACGAGGTCCGCAACCTGCTGGACACCGCCCACCGGGAGGCCTGGGAGATCCTCACCCGCAACCGCGCCGTGCTCGACAAGCTGGCCGAGGAGCTCCTCACCCGCGAGACGCTCCTGGAGAAGGACCTGGAGAGGATCTTCGAAAGCGTCATCAAGCAGCCCGAGCGGCCCCTGTGGCGCAGCGACGAGTCGCTGCCCGTCGTCGAGGCCGCCTCCGCCGATGACGGAGCCGGCGAGGAGCCGGGCGACTCCCACAGCGGCGACTTCTGGGGCTACAACCGGTGAGCCGAGCCGGGCCCCGGCGGGCCCGGCAGGCGCAGAGAGACAGGGGCTGACCATGAGCTACGACGCCGAGGGCGTGCGGCGGGCGGTGCGCGACCTGCTCGTCGCCATCGGGGAGGACCCCGAGCGCGACGGGCTGCGCGACACCCCCGAGCGCATGGCGCGCGCCTACGCGGAGATGTTCGCCGGCCTCGGCCAGGACCCGGCCGAGCACGTCGAGCGGGTCTTCGACGTCGGGCACGAGGAGATGGTCCTCGTGCGTGACATCCCCATGTACTCGGTGTGCGAGCACCACCTGCTGCCCTTCCACGGGGCGGCGCACGTGGGCTACATCCCCAGCGCGGACGGGCGCGTCACCGGCCTGTCCAAGGTGGCGCGCCTCGTGGACGGCTACGCCCGGCGACCCCAGGTTCAGGAGCGGCTCACCCGGCAGATCGCCGACGCTCTCGTCGAGCGCCTGGGGTGCCGGGGTGTGCTGGTGGTCGTTGAGGCCGAGCACCTGTGCATGTCGATGCGGGGCGTGCGCAAGCCCGGCTCCAACACGGTCACCTCCGCCGTGCGCGGCATCATGCGCAACGCCGCCACCCGCTCCGAGGCCATGAGCCTGGTCCTGGGCCGGCGGTCCTGAGCGCGGGCTGACGGCCACGAGATCTCGACACCGGAAGCCAGCGCTGCCTCCCCGAGTGGAAGCGCTCGCTGACGGTGCCGAGTAGTGCGGGACGCACTGTACGACGGTTGAGTCGCGCTGGTCAGCACATGGGGTGCTGCGCGGTGGTGAGGCGTGAGACGACGGTCATGCGGTGCCTCCAGCGGTCGGTCAGTACTCCCCAGCGCTCGTGGAGCGGAGGTTGTCAGCGGGGACGTCCGAGAAAACAGATGCTTTTCATGGTGACCTTATTTCCTGCGTCGACGGCGATGATGAATCTCTGGGACCTCGAGACGGGGCACGGCTCGCATCATGAACTTGTCGAAGTCCGGGACGGTGAAGGCGGCATAACCGTGCTGGGGCGTGTATAGCAGCCCCATGTCAATGAGTTGAGATCTGATGGGTGCCACCTGTGATGACTCTCGTTTCATGAGGGAGGCGACATCGGCTGCTTTCTGGGGCTCGGAGCCGAGTTCCGCCATGGCTCTCATGTATGCGGTTTGAAGGGGGGTTGCACGGTCGAGTCGTACGCGGAAGAACGACCCGTCCAGCTTTGCTTCGTATGCTTCTTTAGCGGTACTGATGTCTTCTGCAGTGATGTGGTTTCCGCTCGCTACGATCCATGCTTGGTACCCTAGCTCCTGAATGAAGTACGGGTAGCCGTGAGTGAGGCTGACTGCGAGGTCCACGGCATCTTCGTCGTAGGACACGCTCTCGGTTTCTGCGGGTCCCACAAGTGCTTGTCGGGCTTCCTCAGGGGTGAGGGAGTCGATGCGTGGGAACTTGAACAGTCTTTCTGCGTAAGACTTGGCGTCTCCGGCGAGCTCGGCGATCTGTGGTAGGCCGGCTCCCACAAAAGTGATGGGGAGCTTCTTCTGAACGGACTTGTGAACCGCTTGTATGAGTGATTCAAGCTGAACAGTGGTGAGAAATTGAACTTCGTCGATGAGTAGGACGATCCCGGTTCCTTTTTCCTTCGCAACTTCTCCTACGGCTAGAAATACGTCCGTGAGGTCTAGCCCTAGGTCGCCGTGATCCCCGTAGCCCTCGGACGGGTCTACGTCCCACGTGACGGAAAAAGTGCCGGATTGGTCGATCGATAGCACAAAGGAGCTGAGTACTTCTGCGGCGTGTCGAGCGCGTTCGCTCCAGCGGCGACGAGGCGATATGTGTAGGAGTGCGGCACGGAACTTGGAGAAGATGGACTGACGGAATGCTGTTTCATCGTGCTTGCTCGCTTCAAGCTCGATTGACTCCCATCCTGCCAGGTCAGCGAGTTCTGCGAACCTGTTAAGCAGGACGGTCTTACCGACGCCACGCAGGCCGGTCATGATCATCGATTGCTCTGTCCGGCCTCGTTTGAGCCTCTGAAGTAGGATGGAAAACGCCTCGGTTTGCCCGTCGCGACCAATGAGGACCTCCGGGGCTGCTCCTGCGTTGGGTGTGTACGGGTTGTTGATGTTGTCCACGCGGTCATCTTAGGAACTTTACTTAACTTTATCTAGTTCTAATAAAGTTGAGCTGGGCGTAGGCCGCCGGGGTGTGCTGGTGGTCGTCGAGGCCGAGCACCTGTGCATGTCGATGCGGGGCGTGCGCAAGCCCGGCTCCAACACGGTCCCCTCCGCCGTGCGCGGCATCATGCGCAACGCCGCCACCCGCTCCGAGGCCATGAGCCTGGTCCTGGGCCGACGCTCCTGAGCGCGGGCTGACGGCCACGAGAGCTCGACACCGGGGGCGGCCGGTGAAGTAGTGGGACGATGAGTCCCACGTACAAGAGGCTGCTGGTGGCCGTCGATGCCGGGCTGCTGCTCTACTGGGCGGCCGTCTTCCTCAACCTCATTCCCGAGCACCTGCGTTTCAAGGACTACTCCAACCAGGTCATCCAGGCCTGGAACTGGTCCTTCTTCCCGCTCGACGTGGCCGCCGCGCTGACCGTCTTCCTCGGCGCCCACCTGACGCGCGTGGGCAGCAGGATCGGTGACCTGGTGCTGACGGTCGGACTCATGCTCACCTTCTGCGCCGGGTTCATGGCGATCTCCTTCTGGTCCTTCTACCGTGACTTCGACCCGCTGTGGTGGGGGCCCAACGCCCTGCTCATGATCGTCCCGGCGCTCGCCTTCGGCTCCATGGTCTGCCGGCGGCTCGAGACCGCGGAGAACCGGGCGTGACGGTCAAGGACGTACTCTGCCCGTCGACGTGGGGGAACGCATGCCGCCCGGGCGCGCCCATAGGCCGGATGGTGCTCGGTGTGCTGAAGGAGCACCCGGGGACAGCGGGCCGCGGCGTGTGCGCCTGGCCGGCTCTCGGAGGCGCCATCATCTCGGAGGTATCGGCGACCCTCGCCTTGCGCCAGGCCCTCAACCATCCGGGCTTCTACGTCATGGTTGGGATCGGGTACGCGCTGGCCTTCATCCTCCTGTCGCTGACGCTCAAGGCCGGCATGCCGCTCGGTGTTGCCTACGGGTTCTGGGGCGCCCTGGGTGTGGCGCTGACCGCCGTGCTGTCCATGCTTGTCTTCGGTGAGCCGATCACGGTGCTCGTCGCCCTCGGTATCGCGCTCATCATGGCCGGGGTGCTCCTCGTTGAGGTCGGGGCGCAGCGCGCAGGCACGCAGGACAAGGACGGTGAGGCGTCATGAGCGGGGTCTACCTGGTAGCGGCCATCGCCTCCGAGACCACCGGCACACTCTCACTCAAGCTCGCCTCCGACGGCAGAGGGCTGCGGTGGTACGGCGCCGTCATGGCCGGCTACCTGGGGGCCTTCGCCATGTTGACTCTGGCCCTCAAGGAGGGGCTGGGGCTCGGTGTCGCCTACGGGATCTGGTCGGCCGGGGGAGTGGCCGTCACGGCAATCGCCTCAAGGTATCTCTTCGGTGAGCCACTGACCCGCACCATGGTGGCAGGCATCGCGCTCATCATGGCCGGGGTGCTCCTCGTCGAGCTCGGCAGCGCGCACTGACAACGCACCGAAGGCGATCGCGGGCCAGAATGTCCAAATCGGTGACAAAGGGCCGTCGGCACTCCTTGCCCGACCATGCGAACCGCGGAATCATGCGGTTTTCTTTCGTCAGTGTGTGTCCGTTCCGAGCCTTTGTCACCGATTTGGACACGATCGGCTTGTTCCTGTCCCGCGCGGACTGGCCGAGCGGCTCCGTAAGGGACGTGGCGTGGGCAGAAGGCTTTCTCGGCCGGGGACATTCGACATCGGCGGGTGCAGTCCACGCGTCCGGGGACAGGATGACTGTCCCCGACCGCGTGACATGTCCCCGGCCGGAGTAGTTTGCACCCGGCCGCGCGAAACGTCCCCGCCGGGAAACCGTGGTTGCACGACGTATCAAGCCATGGCGCCGGGTGGGCCTTTCAGGAGATCGCCTGGAAGGGGCTGTTGAAGATAGTGGTCCAGCGGCCCCCGCCCTGACTCGCGCTCAGGCTGGCGCCCATGGCCTTCATACGGCGCTGCGTCCTCTCCATGCCCGGCTGAGGAGGCCACGGCAGCGACGAGGTCGGAGAAGTTCAGTGCCCTTGCGGGGCTAAGACGAATCCGAGCTGGTCAGTATCTTGCAAACTGCGAGTCGATGTTGAGAATGCTCTTGCGGATACGGCATGAAAAAGGCAGTTCCCTTGATGTCGCCCAGGTTCATGTGGGCGGCATCAAGGGAACTGCCTTGTGAAACGTTGGTTGCTATCGCATGTGGTTCGAAAACAAATGATGATCGAGTATCTGCGAATCGCACCTATTTCCCAAAGAACCAGATGAGGCTTCGGTGAGCTATGTGGTTAGGGGCAGGTGGTGAATAAGCCTGCTAGGTTTAGGCAAGTTAATTTCGTTGGCGCATGAAAGGCGGTAGGTTCGTCGTGGGAGTGCATGGAGGTGGGGGCGGCATGTGAAGGGGGACACAGAAGCAGGGCTCCTCCGAGGATGGCGACGGAGAGTGTGGAGGGAAAGGCCTTGCGCATGTTTGACTCCTTGTGGTGGTGGGGTGATGGCTTAAGTTTGGCCTGCTTTCCGGGACGATAACAGTCTTCTTATGGATGAAATCACATACGACTTTCTGCGGATGTCAGTCGCTCCGGCGTGCTCAAAGGTGGAGGTGGTTGGCGTGTCAGTCCGTGGTTGTCGGCGGTGTGCGGTGGAGGGGGATGGTGAAGATGGTGGTCCAGCGGTTGGTGGCGTGGGTGGTGTGGAGGGAGCCGCCGAGGGATTCGACGCGCTGCTGGGCTTGGATGAGGCCGAGCTGGGACGAGGTGGCGGTACTGGTGGGCTGGTCGGGGTCGATGGGGTTGGTGCACATGCACTCGAGGGTGTTGTTGTCGGCCTCGATGGTGAGGGTGGCGGTGCTGGAGGGGGGCGTGTACTTGGCGGCGTTGTTAATGAGTTCGGCGATGATGCGTACGAGCTGTTGGCGGATGCCCGGGCCGATGCTGGGGTTGTCGAGCAGGTCGGTGCCCTGGGTGGTCAGGTGGGCGTCTCGGTGTGTGAGGGCTTCCTGGGCGGCGTGGATGGTGTCGGTCAGGGGTGGTGGGGGTGAGGCGGCCAGCAGGAGGAGGGAGTCGTCTCCTTCGGTGGCGCTCATGGCTTTGAGGCTGCGTCGTAGCTGTTCGACGGCGGTGCGTACGGGGGTGATGATGGCTGTGAGCTCTTGGTTGAGGCGGGCGTTGTGGGGGTCGGCCAGGCGGGCTTGCTCGGCGATCATGACGGCGTGGCTGAGGTCGCGTACGACGGTGTCGTGGAGCTCGGAGACGACCAGGCGTCGTTGCTGGTCGAGCTTGCGCCGGCGTTCCTGCTCGGCGACGTTGGCCTGGAGACGGTGATGGCGG
The DNA here is from genome assembly GCF_001812965.1 of Actinomyces sp. HMSC075C01. Classification (NCBI taxonomy): domain Bacteria; kingdom Bacillati; phylum Actinomycetota; class Actinomycetes; order Actinomycetales; family Actinomycetaceae; genus Actinomyces; species Actinomyces sp. HMSC075C01. The sequence continues at coordinate 12,922 of NZ_KV810919.1, read as the reverse complement.
ACGACCTCACCGATCACCACACAAGGAACACCGAAACTCGCTGTTTGGACCAGCCCTAAATGCCACGTTGGTGCTGCTGAGAGGTGTGCCAACGTCGTTGCGAAGGCGAGGACGTAGATCATGTCGCGTCGGAGGCCTCGGCCCAGGAGCATGATGCAAAGCCCCCACGGCAGTACCACGGCAATGCCGCCAAGATCGTATGGGGAGTTGGCGGCGAACCAGGCGACAGCCAGGCTTGCGGCTGCTCCTGCGGCGGGAAGCCGGGATGCCAGGGGCAGGCAGGCCAGGCTCATGGCGGTGGCCAGGAGTGCAGAAGGAGTATGAGGGACTCCCAATGCCACCGGTGCGATGGTGAGGAGGAAGATGGCAACTCCTGCATGGAGCAGGTGGGTGCGTCGCGTGGGGTGCCATGTGAAGGATGTCTGAGTGTCGGAGGCAAGAAGAGACATACGAACCGCTCTCGGGTCGGGCAAACTCAGTATCATTCTTCCATGCGGACAGATGCTCTCTCGAATAGTTTAAGCGACAACAATGACTCGGAGAAGATCCGGGTCATCATCGTTGATGATGACCCCTTTGTCCTGCAGGCTCTGAGGGCCTACCTGAACGAAGCGCAGGAGATCGAGGTGCTCAGCACCTTCGGGTCTGCAAAGGACGCCTTCGGCTTCCTGCGGAACTACCGGGTCGACGTGCTCATCACCGATGTGCGGATGCCGGGAATGGACGGTCTTCAGCTCCTCACCAAGGTCAAGCAGGGGATGCCCGAGGTCGCTGTCATCGTCCTCACCTCCTTCGATGACGATGAGGCCATGCGGACCGCGTTGGACCGGAAGGCCAACGGCTTCCTGCTCAAGGACTCCTCGGCGGAGGAGGTGGTCCGGGCCGTCATCGCCGCCCACCACGGCGGAACGACGATCTCCCCGGCCACCACCTCCCGCCTCGTCTCCCAGTACCTGCGCCCCATTCCAAACTCGCACCCCGGTGTCACCGAGGCTGAGCAGGCTGTGCTGGATCTCCTCTGCGAGGGGTACTCCAACGCTGAGATTGCCGACCAGCTCTTCATCTCGGAGGCCACGGTCAAGAGCCACGTCTCCCATCTCATGAAGAAGTACGGCGTGTCCTCACGCCTCAAGCTGGTCGTCGCTACTCATCAGGAGAGGTGAAGGTTCTCCTGATGAGTAGCGACGGTCGATTGCGTCACCTGGGTAGCCGGAGCGCTCCAGCCCCGTACCAGGTGTTGCCGCCGCCTGTGAGGGGCTCGCATGCCAGAGCCTGCTTCTCTCTTGGGCATGAGATCGGGGTTGCCGACGTCGTCAGCTGCTTCTTGACGTCACCCGCCGGTACTCCGCGAGACCTGAGTTCCGCGGCCGCGGCCGCGACCTGGGGTGCCGCGAACGAGGTTCCGATCTGGTACCAGTAGTACCTGCAGGAACCCCCTCCTGAGGGGCAGTCGCTCAGGACCTCGCCGGTTCGGGGAGAGCCGTTGTCGTTGAGCGCGCCTAGTCGACGGAGCCTGTCCGGCGATGCTGTGGTGAGGATACCTAGCTCCGGTCCTTGAACCACGGCACCGCCCGGCCCTGCCAGAGGCGGCTCGCCCCCGAAAGCGACGATGTCAATCGCGGCGCCAACATTGGAGTAGTCGGTCCGGTTCCCCGTCTTAGTGATGGCCCCAACGGTGATGACGTCGTCGGACTGGGCGGGCATGGTGACGCACTGATCGGTGACGGGGCGCTCTGCCTGACCGGACCAGCCCGAGCTGTACGGGTCCGATGTGCCGTGGTCGAGATCGTAGGACTCGTTGCCGGCGGCGGCCACGAGGACCACCCCGTGATCGGCGGCGTACTTCAGCGCCGAGGTCACCTTCTCCAGGTCGGCCTTCTGCTGTGCCCGCTGCTCGGCCGTGTCGGCGGGCGCGTTGTCGCAGTAGCGGAACCAGGGGTCGACGGTGAAGCTCATGACGAGGACGCTGAGATGCGCGTCCGCTCCGTACCGGATCGCTTGGCTGACGGCGTCGGCGGAGAAGGTGCCCGTCCGGTCCCCGGCCTTGAGACTGACGATCCTGGCCCCTGGAGCGGCCCCGACAGTGCCGTGCCCGTCCGCTGCGGCCGCGATGATCCCGGCGACGGAGGTTCCGTGACCGAAGCCGTCATGGGCGGGATCGTCACAGGCAGTGTCTCCGTTGCAGGAGTCCCCCGACAGGAAGGACTTGCTGCTGGCGGAGTCGTATGCGGCGGCCAGATCGGGGTGAGAGGCGTCGACACCGGTATCGATGACGCCCACGGAGGCGCCTTTGCCGGTGGAGGGTGAGCCCGGGCGGTCCTGCCAACTGAGGTACCACTGCTTGGACTGGAGGGGATCGCCCGGAAGCAGTGAGCCGTGAGAAGATGAATCGACCGAGGCGGCGCCGGCCGTCGTGCTCCCCGCGCCCAGGAGCAGCAACAACGTAGCGCAGACGGCCAGTGCCCTCCTGCGGCGACGAGGTGAGCTTGCGGGCGCCTCGATGCTCACCACCGGGCCACCTCCTCGTAGAGCTCGCGAACGGGAGCGAGGGTCAGGATCACCGAGCCGTTGTGCTCGATCCAGGACAGGAAGCCCGCCTCACCGTTGTACGGAGCGCGCTCCCTACCCACGACGAGGTCGACCACGTGTCCACGACGGCGCGCGGCGGTCACCAGGGCCGCGTCCTTCTCGATGTCTCCGGACAGGGCGTCGCCGTGCTTCTCCAGGAGGCTGCGCAGTGCGAGGAGGTCGGCCTCGACCGAGTCGCGGCTCTCCGTGGAGGGCTGATCGGTGCGGGGAATCCACCCCGTCATCCCGGGCTCGTTCCGGGAGGCCAGGACGGTCTGGACGGAGTCCTTGATGTCGGAGCGTTTGATGCGGCTCATGATGGTGTTCCTTAAGTTGTGGCTGGTTACTGGTGATGGGACTGCTGAGGGGACTGGATGCGCTCACTCATCCAGTTCTCCTCCAGGCGACGGCGATCCACGATCGACTGCCGGGAGCTGAAGACGTGGCCCTCGCCGGGAAAGACGGACAGGGTGACGTCGGCGTCGGCGACCAGGAGGTTCTCGTACAGGTAGAGCGACTGCTCGGGAGTCGTCGCCGAGTTCTCGTCGGAGTCCCCGCAGGTCAGCAGGAAGGGGATATCCCGGTGTGCGCGAGTGCTGGGAAGGATGGTCATCATGCTGTACAGGTTGGGATCGGAGGCGGCGGTGCGCCGGTCGTGCTCGAATCCCGACGGCGTCGTGTACCGGTCATATGCGCCGCTGCGCAGGAGCACCCCCCTGGGGGAGGACGTGCCGCGCAGCACCGAGACTGCCGCGAGCGCCGCGCCGAAGCTGTGGCCACCCAGGAAAGGTGGGATCGGGGACTTCGGCAGCTCGGCGGCGATCACTCCTAGGGCGGCCTCCCAGGCCAAGTGCAGCTCGGCCAGGATGTCGTCTGCGCGGACCTCGGCCAGTGCCTGGTAGTCGATGCCCACCCGTACTACGGGGCGCGAGCCCGCGTGGCACCACCGGACGCTGTCCGGCTGCAGTGAGCCCAGGTCGATGGGAGCGGGCTCGGAGGCCTCGATCGGCAGTGCCCAGGAGCTGTCGAACCAGACCAGCGGAACTGACCCGCGTGTCGACTCGGTCAGGGTGATGTCGACCGTACGCTCGGGAAGGACTCGGGTGATCACGGTTCCGGAGACGTTGCCGGTTGGATCGTCCGATGAGGGGCACCACAGAATCGGGGATGAGGAGGCCTGAGGGGCGTCGGTTGCCTCGGCTGCTCCGCCGATTCCCACCAGCCGGTGGGAGCCGTCGGCGGTGATGACTTGGACGTTGTCGTCGGCCCCGCCGGGAAGGATGCGGTCGATCGAGCTGTCACTGGTCCAGGAGCCCCCTGCCCACCGCAGGACGTGGGGTGTACCGAGCTCGACCCATACCCCAGTCAGTCCGGGGACCCCCGTGTAGTGGCTGACGCCGTCGGCGACGGTGGCGATCACCGAACCGTCCTCGGCGGAGTAGGAGATCGTCTCATCGACCAGGCGCTCGGTGAAGACCACCGTGCTACGCCCGCCCAGGGAGCGGTGGGCCACCGATCCGCGGGGCAGGTCACCGATGAGGGATACCGACGACGGCGATTCGCCTTCCCGATCTTCCTCTCTCTTCCCGTCGTGGAGGTCGACGAGGTAGTGGGGGACATGGTCCTCCCGCATGAAGGCGGCCAGTTCCTCGGGCGTGCTGGCCACTCCGATGAGGAAGGGGGAGCCGGCCTCGAGGAGGACCACCGAGCCCTGAGGCACCCCGGGAAGCGGTGCGTCGTCGAGCATGACGGTGCACAGGGAGGAGGTGAAGAACTCCTCCACCAGGGCGTCCGGCCACGGCTCGGCGTCGCCGCTGTGACGAGTGACGACCTCGGAGGGCTGGTACTTCTGACGCAGCCACACGACGTGGTCTCCGAAGCGCCACAGGCGGGTCGAGCCGGCCGGGTTGGGGCGAAGGCCCAGAAGGGAGCGTGTGCTGGTTCCCCATCGGGATGCGGTGGTCCCGACCTCGTCGCAGGCGCTGACCTCGACGCGCCCGTCGTCCTGCCAGGTGGACAGGACCCAGCCCCGCGGGCCGAAGGGCAGTGGCAGTCCGTCACCGCGCTCGGAGAAGAGGAACGGGTGGCCGGCGCTGACGGTTCCCAGGTAGCCGTGAGGCACCGGGGAGGAGACGACATCGCCGGACTGCCGGTCGTAGGTGACCCCCCGGTAACGGAGCAGGTTCATGCGAGTCCTGGGAGAGGTGCGGAAGACCGGGGCCTCCAGCACCGCTCGGGTGCCGGTGCGATGGTCCACCAGCGTGTGGATGCTGAGCCGGTTGATTCCTTCTCTCTGGTGCTCGATGGGAAGGTGCTCGATGGGAAGGTGCGTGACCGTCGTGCTCATGCGGGCACTCCTTTCTCTACTCGGGCGAGGGTTGGGGTGGGCACCTCGCGGAGTCTGCCGAACTCCATGCGGTAGGCCCGGTCGGTTGCGGCGAAGAGGCGGGCGTCGTGGGTGGTGACGACGATGCAGTGATCGCGTTTGAGGTTGAGCAGGGTGGCGATGAGACGATCGGTGGACTCGTCGTCCAGGGCCGCTGTGGGCTCATCGAGCAGGAGCACTCGCGGGTTGAGGGCGAGGGTTCGTGCGATCGCCAGACGCGCGCGCTCTCCGCCGCTGATGCGTGCCCCGCGTTCCCCGAGCATCGTGCTCGTTCCGGAACGGTCCCCCAGACGGGACAGATCGAGTCCGACTCGGCTGCACAGTTCGTGGATTCTGGCCTCGCTGATGCCGGGGCAGACCGCCTCGAAGTTCTCCTTCAGGGTGCCGCTGCGGAAGAACGGCTCCTGGGGGCAGTACTGAACGATGCTGTTCCAGGCCTCGGTGCCAGTGACGACGGGGGAGAAGCCGGCGACAGTGATGCTGCCCTGCGAAGGGTGGTTGGCTCCGGCGATCAGGCTGAGGAGGGTCGACTTACCGCTTCCGGACGGGCCGACGATGGCGACGATCTCTCCGCAGCGGGCGGTGAGGCTGACCGAGTCAAGAAGTACGGTGCTGCTCGTCCCGGCGGCAACTGAGTAGTCGGTTTCTCGGACCAGGAGCGCTCCCCCGTTGGGGACGTCGACCGGTACCGGGGGAGCCTCGTACCACTCCTCCTTCGACTCAAGGAAGTCGCTCACGCGAGACAGCGCGGACCATGACGTCGCCAGGCCCGTGCGAACCCCGGATGCCGCCTGGAGCGGGGCGTAGAGCTGGGGGGTGAGGGCGGCCAGGGCGGCCAGGGCGCCGGGAGTCATGTCTCCCTGCACTACGGAGTATCCGCCGATAATGAGGACGGCCACAGTTCCCAGGGCGCCGACGAGGTCCAGTGATGAGGAGAAGGCACTGTCGAGAGTGATCATGTGAGTGTAGGAGGTGCGTACACCGGCAGCACTCGCCTCAGCACGTCGCCGGTCCGTGGGAATGTCGGCCGCCGTGCGTGAGAAGAGATGGCCGGTGACGCCGACCCGCTCCACCACGGTGCCGCTGAAGACGGACATGGCGTCGAGCATGCGGTCGGTGGTGGCACTGAGCGTTCGGGAGACCCGCTCGGTGGGCAGGGCCAGGATCAGTGCCAGTGCGAGGACCACCAGGGTGATCGTGAAGGACCGGGTCCACATGATGCTCAGCAGGATCCCCAGTCGGGCGATGAGGCCGAGGGCCTGCGGCAGAATAGTGGACACGAAGGTCTGGGCCTGCGCGGTGTCGTTCGTGATCCGTGAGAGCAGGGAGCCTCCCGGCGCCGCGCTGACGGTGGCTGAGGACAATCGGGTCAGCTTGTTGAGCATGAGGACCCGCAGGCGCTCCTGGAAGCGCTGCCCGGTGAATGCGGTCATGCGTTGCGAGGCCACGCTGACCGCCGTGCTGGCGACTGCGGCGCCTGCGGCCAGAAGGCCTGGTAGGAGAATGCCCGTCGTCGTTGGGTTCTGGGTCAGTCTGTCGATGATGCGCTGGAGCATCAACGGAGAGATGGTGTCCAGGGTTGCCTGGACGGCAAGGAGGAGCGCCGCGATGATAATGGAGGGGGCGGAGGCTCGTAGCGCCCGGCCGCATGACGAGGCCAGCACGCGCCGCACGGAGGTCAGGCCTGAAGGGCGAGCTGCCGAGTGCGCCATGACTGAAGCACCTCCCTGCACTCACGTAGGCCAGACTGCACGTGGGCATCGGACGGGTCGGCGGAGTTCATCGAGACGACGGCGGGGTAGGCGGAGACGTCGACTCCAGCCTCACGAAGCGGGGCGATCTGCTCGGAGTCGCGGTCCACCCACAGGATGGTTCCGTCGAGCTCGGAGTCGTTGACGTCGTGGTTCTCCATCACTTTGAGTGCAGCGCACGCGGTGCACGTCGGCGACAGAACGATGAAGAGCTGATCGTGATGTGTGTCGTCGATCTCGATACGGGTCAGTCGGTTCCACAGCTGCATCGCAACGGTCATGACGACGGCCGAGGCCAATGCCACCACGAGGCGAAGGGGACGGGGACTCACGATCTCCTCGCTGCTGACCGCACTGGCTAGCAGGGCTGCGGCAGTCAGGGCGCAACCCCAAATGTGGGCGGGACCGACCTTCATGCCCTCGATGCCGAAGCAGCCGCACTCCTGGCCCTTGAGCGTTGTGGCTCCGACCACGAACCCGGCGTAGATGATGGCGAGAAGGAGGGAGACGATCCGATGGCCCGGAATGGCTAGCGCGATGGCGGACACGATGATCTCGGCGGCGATGACGAAGTTGCTCGAGAGGTGGAAGCGAAGGAAGTTAGCGCCTTCCGGCCAGGCGAGGCGGGTGCGGGCTGCGGCCCAGATCTTCGCTCCTGCGGTCCCTAGGAGGACCCCGGTCGCTCCTCCGATGAGTAGTGTCAAGAATAGGCTGTTCATAATGAACTCTCCTGAGCATTAGAAGTGGAATCTGAATCGATGATGATGCCGGACTCAATAGCGGACTCGATGATGGGTGAAATTGGGGTCGGTTCGGTGGAATGGAGGGCCTCGTCAAGGAGGGACCCGTTCTCCTCATCCAGCTCGTGGATGGAGAGGCGATGGAGGTCTGCCAGTGTCCAGCCCCCGTTCTCCAGGTGCGTCAAAGTCATTCCGTCAGCGAGCCTCCAGCGCTCAGCCATGAGGTCACCCACCTTTCTGTCTCTACGGTCTTCTTGACATCCAGTGCGTACTTCTGGCGAAGGAAGGGGTCTTTTCCGATCAAGGTCATCCCGTCGACGTCGATGCAGTCCTGGGCGGCGAGGGATCCGTCGGCCAGCTCCTCCTGCCAGGAGGGCCACATCTCGGCGGCCTCCTTGACTGCGCGCAGGCGGGCCGCAGCATGGTCGTTGACGGGCTCCTTACCGAATCTGCGGAACAGCGCGGCGTCATAGGTGCGAATGCCGTTCCGGACCTCCATGGAGCGCTGCTCAACAGGAACCTGGGCGAAGGCGCCGATAACGTCTGGGTCATGGGATGGGCGGTACAGCGAGTCCGATGACGGCGATGAGTCGCTGGAGACTGTCCACAGGAGCTGGGCCACCCGCGGTGGGAGTCCCTTGAGGCCCTCCTCCCACGAGGACAGTGACACGATCTTTGCGACATCGATCATCTGAATAGCGTCAATGCTGAGCCACTGCGGGTCTGGCTCCACGATAATCGGTTCCGAGTCCTCCGAGGCGTGCTCATGCTCGTGTGAGTCCGATTTATCCTTCTTGGACAGCAGTCGCTGGAAGAAGCCCCCGCCTTGGGAATCCTTCTTCGCCTCACTCGGAATGGAGCCGATGAGGTCCCGAATGCCCCGTGCGTCGATGTCGTTCGCCTCGGTCTCAGATGGTGCGGAGTCACCGTTCGGAGCGGGTGCCGTGAGAGCATTGAGATAGCGCAGGATGATGTCGTCAACGGGCATTGACGCCGAAGAGAATCGGGTGGCAGAGGTGTTCCGGTGCAGGGCCTGGGTCAGTACCTCTTCGGCGGCCTCGAGGCTGATGGCGCCGGTGCTGTACTGCTCGGGCGGCAGGGTCTGAATAGAGTCGTTGGTGAGTCGCGTTCCGGGAGCCTTGTGAAGGACCTCGGTGAAGAGTGACTGTCCGAAGGGCGGCCTGACGTCCGCGATGCGGGCGAGGACGAACCGAAGCGAGGCGGACGTGTGCCTGGCTGCGAGCGTGGACTCATCAACCTGCTCCCAGGTTCCTGTGCTGTTGATGAGTAGTTGGTTTCTGTTGACCCAGGGCGTATCGTGAAGACTCATTGGTGTGGACCTTGATCTGGGGGACTGGATTGAGGGCGGGGCCTGCCCTGCGCCGCTGCTACGGTGCGGGACAGGCCCCGTGTTACGTCTGGATCAGTAGCAGTGGCAGGTCTGGCGGATCTTGCCGCGGCAGTTTCCACCGGTGTATCCCTTGCTCATGCAATGGCGGTCGCACTCGTAGGCGTTCCAGGGGCAGCCGAAGCCTTCGGCCCCCTCGATAGGGGCGTGGGTTTCGGCGTTGAGGGCCTTGTCGGCGTCGACCAGGTTAGCGGTGCGGCGGGTGAACTTGTCCATTGGTGTGTTCCTTTCTGGTGGTCCTCCCCGGGCGGTTCCCGTGGGAGGTTGTGAGGTGCGCGGGTGAATGTGTCTGCGCACCTTCCCCGGATTGGGGGAAGCCTGTGGTGCGATGCTGGCGGCACCGAGATGCCGGAGTCACTCGCAAGAAAGATGATTCAGATGGTGTGGTCCTGTGCGCTGCAATATCGCTGATTGAGTTAGTAACAGCGGCAGGAGGTCTTGAGTATTCCTCCGCAGTAGCCGCCCCGGTATCCGGAGTACCTGCAGTGACGGTCGCACGGAGACTCGTCGGTAGGGCACTTGTATTCTGCTCCCTCGGTGGGTGTATGTGTCTCTGAATGAAGAGCCTGCTCAAATGTCACATCCGCAAGAGCGGTGGATCGGCGAACAAAATGAGGCATGGGGTGGTCCTTTTATCATCTCTCGTGCGAGTAGTGCAAGACGTTAGTGTAAGCAGTAATGTCTTCGCCTTGCCTTGGCTGATATGAAAAGATTACGGGGATGCCTATCTGGAGGAAATTCTCCGAAGGGCGGTATTTATGGGAGTGAGTCCTCCCTAAGGATGACTCGCCGGATATCTGATGCGGAGAGGGGTGGGAAGGAAAATGTGGGCTGTCAGATGCTCGGCATCTGACAGCCCACATTTAGTGTTTTCCTGAGTTTCCTCCAGGGTGTGGAGAGCGGGTGCGGTCTGGCTCAGTAGCAGCGGCACTGGAGGTTGAGCCAGGAGCCGCAATAGCCTCCCCTGTAGCCGATGCTTCGGCAGCGGTTGTTGCAGGCGTACTCGGCGCCGGGGCAGCTGAAGCCCTCAGCACCTTCGATGGGGGCCTGGGTCTCGGAGCTGACGGCCTGGCTGAAGTCGCTGTCGCTCAGGGTGGTGGTGCGGCGGGTGAACTTGTCCATTGGCGTGTTCCTTTCTGGTGGTCTCCCTGGATGATTCCTTTGGGAGGCTGTGGGGGTGCGCGGGTGAGTGCGTCCGGGCACCTTCCCCGGACTGGGGAAGACTGTGATGTGGCGTCTGAGTCTGCGTTGTGCATGTATCTGCCGCCGAGTTGGTGTCACTCTATGGGGGTGGCTCGCACAGAAACACACAACGAAGGTAGGAAATATTCCTTCCTGTCATCCGTGAGGGGGTGAGATGCTCTTCGGGGTGTCGAGTATGGTCAGTATGTGGTGTGCGGGGCCGCTTCCAAATATCTGGAATCGGCCCCGCACGTGATGGGAGTTAGTGGCAGCGG
>NZ_KV810919.1:1080-2512 GCF_001812965.1 Actinomyces sp. HMSC075C01 | reverse complement strand
GGCGGCAGCGAATCCTCCGCAGAACCCTCCGCGATATCCTTTGCTCAAGCAGTGGTTGTGGCACTGATGTTCGTTGAAGGGGCAGGCGAAGCAATTGCTGGTTTCGAGGGGATTGCGGGTCTCGGCGTTCATGGTGCCTCTGAATCTGTTGTCGCTCAGTGACGTGCGGCGCCGGGAGAACATGTCCATGTAGTTCTCCTTCTTCATGTGAGTTCTGTGTGGGGTGAGGAAGCTGTCATCGGATGCGGGTGTGTTTCCGAGTCTTCGGTATGTGATCAGTCCTCTGCGAGCGCCATGACCGGCGGCACCGAGGCTGCCCGTCCGGCCGGGCGCAGTGAGGCCAGCAGGCCGACGGCCAGGGTCGCGGCGAACATGCCGATCAGCGCGAGGTAGGGGATGTGCACAGACATGCCCTTAGCAGCCCCTCCCGCCGCATCCGTGCCTGCTGCGCCAAGGAACATTCCGATGAGGAGGCCGAGGCTCCCCCCCACGGCCGCCAGGAGGGTCCCCTCGGTGACGATGAGGCGCCGGATCTCCTGGCGGGAGCTGCCGGTGGCGCGCAGGACCCCGATCTCTCGAATGCGTTCCAGGACCGAGACGTCCGTGGTGTTGGCCAGCCCGGACAAGGCGATGACCAGGGCGGCTCCCAGAACCAGGCAGACGATGAGGGCCATCCTCGTGATGAGGGATGACATCTGCTCACTGGCGGCGGCGCTACCGGCCACCATCAGAGCCTGACCTCGGACAGCCGCATTGAGGGCGTGCTCGGTATCGGATGTCATGGAATTGCCGGTGGACCGAACCCACATGGTGGTGTTGGTAGGGGTATTGCTGTTGATGCGCTGAGCCACTGCCGGGCTGATGGCGGCGCCCCAGCCTTCCTGGACGCGAGCCGTCAGCTCAACACTTCCGGTTGCCCCGGTCAGGGTGACTGTGGAGCCGTCCGGAATGTTATAGATGCCGCCCACAATGAGGGTCTTGTCATCGAGGCCCTCCAAGCCGCTGGTGGACCGTACAATAGGCGCGATACTACCGGTATCAATGACGTCGACAGTAATGTCCTTCGACTTTCCATCGATGGTCTGGGTCAGGCCGAGGGAGGGAACATAGGTGACATCCTTGACCCCGTCGACTGCTTTGACCTGCTTCGTCAGCTGCGCGGTATCGGTCTGCGGCGTGACCCCGAAGATCCTGGCGTCCACGGGTGAGCTGTGGCCGAGGATGGCGTCGAAGGAGGCGTTCAGAGAGGACAGGCCGACGAAGAGCGCTGACCCCACCAGGACGCAGACGAAAAGTGTGGCGGCGGTCGCGGCGGACCGTCCGGAGTTGCGGGCCAGGTTCCGGGTAGCCAGGCGCAGGACCGGGAATCGCGCGTCACCACTGATTCTGCCGATGAATCCGATGATGGCGGTGACGAGCAGAGGAAGGCTGA
>NZ_KV810919.1:0-980 GCF_001812965.1 Actinomyces sp. HMSC075C01 | reverse complement strand
TGATGGCGGTGACGAGCAGAGGAAGGCTGAGGACGGTCCCAACGACGACGACGGCGCTCCCACATGCTGTGATGTAGATATCGGATGCCTGAACGCCGAGGGTGACGATGGCCGCACCGATGACGGCAATGATGGCTCCGGCGACGGCGCTCCACATCCGCCTGCGTCCGGCCTGCTTGGTGCTTGCGACCTGTCCTGTGAGAGCCATGAGCGGTGAGATGCGGGTGGCTGTGCGCGCAGGGCGCAGAACGGCAATGAGGGTGACCAGCGTCCCCAAGGCGACGGTGAGCCCAAGGGACACCGGCGAGATGGTGAGCTGATCCGCCTTGAGGTCCGCGAAGGTTCCTGAGGACACCGCGATGGCACCGATACTGGTTCCGAGTGCCGCGCCCAGGACGGAGCCGACCACACCCGTCATGAGTCCGGTGCGCAGCACGGCGAGCATCACCTGACGGCGGGTTGTGCCGATGCAGCGCATGAGTCCGACCATGCGCGTCTGGCGCGCCACCAGTGTGCTGAAGGTGGTGGCGATCACGATGATGGCGACCGCCGCGCAGACCGGGGACAGGAGGTTGAGGATGGTTGAGATGATCGTCCCTCCTAATTCTGCTTTAGCTCGCTGAGAGATGGCCTCGCCCGCGCTCTGGATGACGGCGGAGGGCTGGGTAGGGTGAATTATTTCGGACACATTCCTCATCAATGAACTGGCATCAGTTCCAGGTTTGGCGGTGACGTAGAGCCTGTAGTAATTGATTCTGGCTCCCATCGCTTGGAGCTGCTCGGCGGTGGCGTAGAGGGTGCCGGTGCCGATGTCCTTGCTGTCGGCCCCGGCGGAGATGATGCCGACCACCGTGGGAGCTGAGTGGACGGCCTTAGCGTTGTCTTTGTCCTTGGTTGTGAGGCGGATGGTGTCGCCGACGCTCAGGCCCTGCTGCTCGGCGAGGTCGGAGTCGATGGCCACCTCACCGGTGGCGGTGGGG
>NZ_KV810918.1:0-394 GCF_001812965.1 Actinomyces sp. HMSC075C01 | reverse complement strand
GCTCCTCCCACATCGACGGATCCGAGGCCGTCACGGACGGATGCTCCTGAGACGGAGACCCACCAGAATCCGAAGATCCTCCTTCTGTGACTTGTTCAGTTGCTTCGCCGTAGAATTCACTTCCATTGGGGATGTTTCTAGAGTCGACTTCTGTTTGTGGTGGAGGCTGGTTGCCGTGGTCCGCTATAGAGGCGGGTGAGACGACAATTAAAATCGACACAACGGTGTTTATGATGATTTGCGATCTTATGTTCATTTGTGTTCCACCTCGACAGTGCCTATCATCCAGCGTTTATTGCTATATCGAACCGCGATATTCAGTACTTTCCCCTCGGAGGGGTCGGATGTGGTTGGATTTTCCCCGTCGCCATAGTAGGAGGCCATCGCTCCGTAG
>NZ_KV810917.1:0-1239 GCF_001812965.1 Actinomyces sp. HMSC075C01 | reverse complement strand
ATAAACCAGCCTCCACAAAACCCGGGGCTTGACAGCCAGCCCCCTCTCCAGAGCCTCCTTGACCAGAGCAGGCAGCAGGCCATCAGCCCCGGTCATGCTCACCTGCCCGGAATCAATCTGCTCAAACAAGCCATCCAGAGCCCCAGCCGAGCGCAGCTGGTCGACCACATCCCGCCCACCAGCAGGAGCCCTGTTGTCATCATCAGTAGCAGTCATCAGTGTCAGTCCTTCCAACGGAGGGGCTTACACAAACCATTGAACACGCTCGCGGCGTTTCCCAACTCGCGTAACGGGACCAGTTCTAAGACGGTCTCCACCGAGGTTGGGGATGTGGATCTGGACATTCCACGAGACCGGGCCGGGACGTTCACGCCGATGCTGGTGCCCAAGGGGCAGCGCCGGCTCGATGGGCTCGATGCGATGATCATCAGCCTGTACGCCGGAGGGATGACGGTGCGGGACATCCAGCACCATCTGGCCTCTACGCTGGGCACTGATCTGAGTCATGAGACGATCAGCAAGATCACCGACCAGATCAGCCAGGAGGTACTGGCCTGGCAGCACCGGCCACTGGACGGCCTCTACCCGGTGATCTACCTCGACGCCATCATGATCAAGGTCCGCGACGGGGCTCACGTGACCAACAAGGCCGCGCATATCGCGGTAGGCGTGGACATGGACGGGATCAAGCACGTCCTGGGCATCTGGGTCCAGGCCAGCGAGGGGGCCAGGTTCTGGGCCCAGATGTGCGCCGAGCTGACCAACCGCGGTATCAAGGACGTGCTGATCGTGTGCTGTGACGGGCTCACCGGCCTTCCCGAGGCGATTGAGGCGACCTGGCCCCAGGCGACGGTCCAGACATGCGTAGTCCACCTGATCCGGGCCGCCACGAGGTTCGTGTCCTACAGCGATCGCAAGGCCGTGGCAGCGGCTCTCAGGCCGATCTACCAGGCCCCCAGCGAGGAGGCCGCGTGGGAGGCCCTGGAGACCTTCGAGGCCAGTGAGCTCGGACAGCGCTACCCGGCCGCGGTCAGAACCTTCACCGACTCCTGGGAGCGATTCACTCCCTTCCTGGCCTTCCCGCCGATGGTGCGACGGGTCATCTACACCACCAACGCGATCGAGTCGCTGAACTACCAGCTGCGCAAGGTCACCAGGAACCGGGGTCACTTCCCCTCCGACGAGGCAGCGGTCAAGCTGCTGTGTGTCAAGCCCCGGGTTTTGTGGAGGCTGGTTTAT
>NZ_KV810916.1:0-2668 GCF_001812965.1 Actinomyces sp. HMSC075C01 | reverse complement strand
ACACCCCCACCCACCAACTTTGCCGACCCCCTGGCAGCACCCCGAAGTCCTCGTAAACCTCCCTCGCCAGTTCCCAAAGAAAGTGACGTGAAACAATGCCGATTGATACGCATCTGGACGCGACGCCAGCGGATATCACTGCCTCTGCGCTGGACGTGGGCAAGGTGAAGACCGCTGTGGATGAGGCCGAGATCGATGTGTCGAGAGCCAATCGCACCATGCAGTCCGGTGAGCTTGAAGGGGAAACCGCTAAGCAGGTCAAGAAAGCTGTGGGGCTGAAGCTGCAGCAGTGCCGGACCCTGTCCTCGAGCCTGGGGAGCTACAAGACCGCCTTGGAGAACTTTGCCTCGGGGCTGACAACGGTTAAATCCGACCTGGCTGGGGTTCGGGAGAAGGCGGTTGCCGGTGGGTTGACTGTTGAGGGGGAGAAGGTGATGGAGCCTCAGGCGCCACCGCCGCTCATGGAGAACAACCCTGTCGAAAGGGACAAGGACCGGCAGACTCATCAGACGCTGGTTGACAATTACAACACTAAGAACGCCCTGTACAAAACACTGTCCACCGAGACCAGTGATATCCGCATCAAGGAGACCGAGGCGCGCGACGCGTTTGCTAATGCATGCTCTGCCATCATTGACAACCCGGTGTGGAAGGAGCTCAAGGGCGCGCTCCTCCCGGACACGTCTGCGGGCGGAGCTGTTGCCGTAGGAAAGACGGCGATCTGGGCGAACAGCATGGTGCAGCATGCGGCGAGGCTGGCCGAGGGCGTCGGACTCAAGGCCACCAATGCCGTGGTCAAGCACCCCATGAGGGATAAGCCCCACAAGTGGGTGACGTCCCACGACCCCAGGAGAGGTACGCCCAAGGGCATGAAGCCCCGTTGGGTGAGAAATGATCGCCATCTCAGCAACTGGGAGGTCCCCGAGGGTAAGAGCGGGACCTGGGGAGGCAAGACTGTCGCTGCTGCGAGGAAGGCGGCGCCCTACCTGGAAAAGGTTGACAAGGGCTTTGTGGCGGTCGACTTCGCCGTCAGTGGCTACGAACAGTGGCAGAAAGACTCCCACAACCCGTCCCTGAGTGAAGGGAAGAAGGCTGCGCGCGCAACAACAACGGGAACTGGTTCGGCAGTGGGAGGATGTGCGGGGGCGAAGCTCGGAGCCACCATTGGGGCCTCGTTTGGTGTGGCCGGCGGCCCCATCGGAGTCGCCGTCGGTGGGGTCGCAGGAGGCATTATTGGAGGTGTAGCGGGCTCCTGGCTCGGAAAAACTGGGGCGAATTGGTTCAATAATACTTTTTTGAAGTAAAAAGAGGTGTGAAGTGAGGTGGTTTAGGAGTGCATTCTTCTGGAGTTCTCGCACCTGTCGGGTGCCTTGTTCTCGGTGGTATGACAATGGTGAACTGGTGGTTCATGATGTTTTCGGACCACTGGTATGGAGACTTGCTGCGCGCAATCTCGAAAGATTGGTTCAATTTAGGGCGCAATGCTGACTCGCTTCTACAGCCCGCAGCGGGTTTATCTTTCATTTTTTTTGGTGTCGGCATGTTTTTGTATCCAGTCGATGCTGATAAGAGTGCTATGGGCTGGCTTTTAGGGGGAGGTGCTGTATTCTTTCTGTTTGTGGCTGTGTTGGGCTTGATTCCCTTTCGGTTGCCGGGTCCGATGTATCCGGAGTGGCAGCTGGAGAGGCGTCGTCGTCGGGCGCAGGAGGCTGCTCGGGCCAGGTGGGAACATGAGACCGGCAGCATTGTGATGCGGGGACGGCATGCTATGCTTTCAGAGACGGCAACCGACGCAGGTGGTCAGTACGGTCAGTACGCGGGCGGCCCGGGCGGCGAGGACCCGCTAAGGTCCGGCGACTCCCTGCCGATGCGAGCTCGCTCACCGCGTGACGAGGATAGCGGTGGCGGTCCGGGCGGCGGAGTGAACGTCTGACCCAAACACTCCGATAGGCAGTGGGGCTATGAGCATGGTGTGGTCGGTATGAGGTGTGGAATGCTTGGTTCTGGTGGAGTGAGGTGACTGTTTGGTGAGTTCTTCTGATATGTATGGAGCCATTGGATGTCTTGCTTTAGGTGGCCTTACGTTGGTGAACTGGGGTTTTGCAATGTTTTCTGATCACTGGTACGCGGATATGGTGCGGTATCAGTCAGAAAGATGGTTCAATCTCGGTAGGAACACCGAATCGGTGATAACGCCTGCAGCAGGTTTACCTTTCACATTTTTTGGTGTCGGCATGTTTTTATATCCAGTCGATGCTGATGAGAGCGCTATGGGCTGGATTTTAGGGGGAGGTGCTGTATTTTTTCTGTTTGTGGCTGTGGTGGGTTTGATTCCGTTTCGGTTGCCGGGGCCGATGTATCCGGAGTGGCAGCTGGAGAGGCGTCGTCGTCGGGCGCAGGAGGATACTCGGGCCAACTGGGAACATGAGACCGGCGGCGTAGTTCCGCGGGGTCGGCACGCCGCACCCCCAGAGGCGGCAACCGACCCAGGTGGTCAGCACGGGTACGAGGGTGACGCCGGTGGTGAGGACTCGTTGAGGTTCGGTGACTCTCTGCCGGTGCGGGCCCGGCTCCCGCATCCTGACGGTAACACCAGTGATCCCCGGTAGTGTGGAGGGCTTGTGCAGATACTGGCCGGGTGTGTGTGCTAGGCATGGTGGTGAGCTGC
>NZ_KV810915.1:0-9614 GCF_001812965.1 Actinomyces sp. HMSC075C01 | reverse complement strand
CCGCCTCACCAACATCCCCATCAAGAACAGCTGAGCACCACCATGTCTCGTATTTCGCGTAAAACCATCTGGCTTCCATCCGGACCGGCAATCACTGAACGCGGCAGTATCCTCCCCTACGTCAGTGTTGCCGCTGCAGTTGTGGCATTCGTGGCACTGGGTCTCATGACTGGCCTGGGGGATGCCATTCTGCACCGTCGCGATGCCAGCAACGCGGCAGATGCGGCCGCCTTGGCAGCCGCACATACCTGGGCCGACTCCATCGAGTCAACCTACCGAAACGCAGCAAGCTCTGGCAACGAACGCCAATTCTGGGGAAGCATTGGACACGGGGCGGGATCGTTCGCAGGTCCAAAGGCTGAACAAGCAGCCAAGTATTACGCCACACTCAATGACGCGATGGTGACATCGTATTCGGTCGACGAGTCTCGTGGCACCGTGACAGTCTCAGTGCGCACCAACTCCACTGTCAGCTACACCCAAGACAGGGCCACCGCAACCTCTACAGCCAAAGTCACATTTGAACGCGGCGTATGTTTAAAAGACGGTAAGGTCGGTTACAACATCCATGGAGAATGCTCCACGAACTCGCATCAGCAGCGGCAATCGGCCAGTTCGAATCCACCGAATCCAAAGAGGGGAACGTCAACCTCCCCTCACCCCTCATCGAATAATTTACACAGCCTGCCGAAGGCAAAAGTCAGCGCACGATTAGTTAACTAATGCGAGCTGTCTTGCAGGAAACTACAGGAAGATATCACGGAGGATCTCATGAACGCGCAACGGTTTCGTTCTGTTTCACTAGTAATTTTGGCGGCAACATTGATCACAAGCTGCAGCACGCTCGGCCACACAAGCAATGACGCCGCCAAGCCCTCAGCCAGCAGTAGCGGAAGTAGCTCAAATAGTTTCGTCAAACAAAACCCCGCCCACGGTCTAACGCTTGAAGCTCCAAGTTCTGTGACTTCTGACAAGCAACCCATGAAAGACCAGAACGGCCTATCTCGCATTAACTACTACGTCACCGACCAGGCGAGTCCAGCAATCATCGACGTAGAATACTACACAAACCACTCTCAGACCGCTGCGGGCATCGCGAGTAAAGACAAGGCGGCCTACGCCACGGATGGTGTTTCGATATCACCCGAGGCGAAGACAGTGAAAGGGTCATCCAGCGCCTATACGTTTTCCTGGGAGCAATCCGCGACACCACCTTGGAACAATGACACGAAAGAAATCAAACTGTCATGTCAGGCCGTTCTGTCTGACGGACCTTCCGGTTATGCTTACGGGGTCTACGTTTGTGCACCAAAAGACAACACTAACAGCCTTAAGATGACGCAACATATTCTTGACTCGATTGAGGTAAGAGGAGCCTAGGTCACCTCAACTGCTTTTGGGCCGAAGAGCCTCAAACTCAACATAATACCTCACACAACAGCATCCCCGACAACATACTTTCAAAAATTGAGTGTACCTACTTAAGGAGATCGATGAAAATGAACAGGCACTGCCGTCAACAAGAACAGAAAGGGCAGTCGACTGTTGAGTATGCGGGGGCCGCCTTCGTTGTCGCGGCAATCATCGCTACCATTGCCACCCTCATCGCCGCTGGAAGCGGCGTCTCCCTCGCTCAAGCTGTTGTCTGTAAAATTTCCTCAGCGATTCATTCTGTAGGCGGCGCGGATGACTCCTACTCCTGCGACTACTCGCAGAATCAGGGGCAAGAGGCCAACGATCCTCGTAAAGTCGATCCGGGATCGATCCCGTCTCAATCTGAAGAAAGGACGGCCTCAACATCAGTTGGTGTCAGCATTCCGTTACCTGGACCTGGATCAGCTAATGTCGGCGGAAAGGATGGTACGTCCGTCACTAAGACCACCTATATGGATAACTCAGGGACACGGCAGTACTCGAGCACGCAAGAAGGTTCAGCCGGGTACGAAGTCGGCGCATCCACTGATGATAAAGGAGGAAGCAAGGACAAAGGGAAGGGCAATCCCTTCAGCGCCAAGGTCAATGCGTCAGCAGGAGTTTCAGTCAGTCATACCACATCTGAAACCTATAACTGCGACACCCCTGACCACATTTCCTGCGAAGAGTTCGACAAACAGAATGAGGAGAACACCGAGAATCACCTCAACAATCAAGGCCTAGGCCGCATCGGCAACGGCGGCACAAAGTTCGAGCAAACCCCGGACAGTACTTCAACTGTATGGAATGCAAAACTAAAACTCGAAGCCAGCGCCTCAGCCAGCCTGGATGTCAAACCTAAGGTTGGAGGAAGCGACAATAAGAAGGACGAAGACCAAAAGGACGACAAGGACGAACAGGGCGAAGAGAGCGACAACCAAAAAGGCGTCCCCGTCGGTCAGCTCAAGGCCAGCGCGAGTCTCAACATCTCCGGGGAAGCTGGATACACATACACCACTACCACCGATGCCAGCGGCAAGACATCGAGTTCTCATAAGTTCACATACACGGGATCGATCGGCGGATCCGTGGAAGGAAGCGCCGAAGATCCTACAAAGTCATTCGGCTTGAAGGCGGCCGCAGATGCTTCAGGGAGCTATACTGGAAGTTACGAAGTGACTTATGATGAGAACGGAGATCTCAGTAAGATCACTTTCACTAACGTAAAGGTGGGTCAAGGTTCATGGTCAGCGACAGGGCTGAAAGAGGATGACGGTGCAGACCACCCTCAAACGTCGACGATCACCACGACACTTGACGTCTCTTCAATGAGCGACAACGATAAGAAGATCGCGCAAGAGTATGTCGACTCGTCTTTCACTAACGGAGCTCTCATCGTGCCGCAGTCTGTCCTTAATCCGGACAGCCCTTCAGACAACAGCTTCGAAAACTTGTTGTATGAGCGCGCACAGGTGACAAGAGTGGTCCAGGATGGTACAGTCACCAACGAGGAAGGTGGTTGGGGCCCCTTTAAGAAGAACTCGAGTGCCGACTCAAAGAATACAGTGAGCGCTCAACAGCTGAGCCAGCCAAGCAACGGAGGCCGCAGAACTTTTGAGAATATGTAACGCATACTACAACAGGGACGATTCGAGGTTGGTGAAATCATGACGACATCAGGATCATCGTTGCGTGGGCACAGTAACCCTGACGGCACTCATGACCGTATGTTTTCTAGAAAGTCATTCTGTGCAACAGGTTCCTCGTTCGCTGCATCGTCGTTACTCTTGGCCGCTTGCGGACGAAGAACCGAAACGGCGCCATTGAGCAAGTTGAAAGCAGCCTCAGACACCTCCCAACCGCACCCTTCGACTACTCCTCGGGAGACATCGCCGAACCAGTGGATTGAGACAAGTCATCAAGGGATATCATTCTATTTGCCTACGTCTTTTAAGGGGCCGCAGCAGCGTTCCGATTGGGGGATGTATGAGGTTTACTATGATTTAACTGATGACAAGTCTTCTGTCGTCCAGCGACTATTGTGTTCCGGCGTGTCAACAGAATCTAAGAACCCTGACGGCGTCAGGCAGTCAGTGAACTTCATCAATAAGGGGATTATTGAGAATTATAAGGAGGTTAAACGCATCTCATGGGACGTCGATCAGAACAACGCCATCGAACGAGTTTTCTTCTATTGGGGTCCAGACACTGACTCCCCGGGCTGGACCTGGATGATTGCATCATCTGCCGGAGTTGGAGTTGTGACCATCTTCGGTGCATATCAGGATGACGGATTGCGAAACGGTCTCGAATCCTCACTATCTTTGAAGGGAGCGTAGCAGTGAATATGAACCGAAGGGGAGCACTATCGTTAGCCACCCTTCCTTTAGGAGCAACAATTCTTCTTGGATGCAGTTCAAACAACTTTCCGAAACCTCCGGGAGATTGGCAACGAGTAAGCGATGGAAACTTATTAGTTGCCGTCCCTTCTGGCTGGAAGAAATCCAGTCCCGGAGATGGAACATGGACGACAAAATGGACTGACAGCAAAAAGCAAGCCAATGTTCTCTTGACGGCGAAGTCGACGGAAGAGAGCGACGTCTTTGCGGCGCTTGACACTCAGGCCGATGCTGCACGCTGTGTCACACGAGGGTATCGCCTTGTCGGTGAACGGGTCTCTTGGTCCGATGGAAGTACCGTACTGGCGCGACAAGATTATGAAGTGGATTGGCCAACTAAAGGGTACGGAAGCACATGGGCGATCAGCAA
Source organism: Actinomyces sp. HMSC075C01 (assembly GCF_001812965.1). Lineage (NCBI taxonomy): Bacteria > Bacillati > Actinomycetota > Actinomycetes > Actinomycetales > Actinomycetaceae > Actinomyces > Actinomyces sp. HMSC075C01. The sequence continues at coordinate 5,432 of NZ_KV810915.1, read as the reverse complement.
GGATGGAAACATCGCTCTCGTTAACCTGTTTAATGAGAAGAAGGACAAGAATCAGTTTGATACAGTCGGCGGCTGGATCGAGCTGACGTCATCGGCTTCCTCTTCCAGTGCGTCCAGCTCAGCGGCGGCCTCCGCCATTGCCTCGACGCGACAGGATGGGACACAGAGCATCACTTTTAGAGGGTTGGGTTGCGCCGTTCCAGCAGGTTGGGTGGACACTGGGCCGCTTGAGGGATCTCAACGATGGGCCGATTCTTGGGCGTTGGCGGACTCACAAGGGATTCTCACGCAGAGGCTATTCTTGGCTCCGAGTGTTCCTCAGAAGTCGGTTCAGGATGCACTGTCGGCGATAGAGAAAGACTCGGCAGACGGGGCGTTGGAGAATTTTTCCAAACTGTCTCAGCAGGCTGTCAGCCTGTCCGGATTCTCAGAAGGTGTCCGCCTGGATTTTGGCGCCGGAAAGTCAGGTTCCGACCAGGGCGCTATCTGGGTCGTACGCAAGGATTCTCGGATTGCCGCCGTCCAGTACTCAGGCACGGGCACTATTGATGCCAGCCTTCGAACCTCTATTGAGCAGTCGCTCACCCTCGACTGATCTCGCTATCACACCTATGACACAGCGCGATATGCATTTTATGCAATGGCGAGTAAGGCGATTGTGGTTCTCTGTGCTGGAATCTCGGCGGGTCATTACTGGTGATGTTATCGAGGCTTTCGAACCGCTTCGGTTGCGGTGCCGCTCGCAATCGCACTCTCCGACAACCCCGATGTGCCACAACAGAGTGGCGTCAGAGCACATCTGTACGTAGAGTCTCGGACTGATAACGGTATCGCCCCCGACGACGCCGCTCTGCACCTGTCGCCTCATCGAAAGGACGCACTCCGTGCGCTGTCGTTCCCAGACTCCCCGACTGGCAAGGACAGTCGTCCTCACACTGTTCGTCGGTATCTCAGTCAGCGCCATCCAACCGGCTGCCGCGGCCCCAGACTCAGGGGCGAAACAGGCCGCCAGTACCACACGGTCACTGTCCGGCGGATACAGCGCGGAAGGTTCTGGGACCAACCCGGTGACCACGCAGGTCACCGGAGCACGGGCCAAGCGAGCGGCATCTCAGTGTTCCCACCAGCGCTCCTGCCCATCCCCCTCGTCCCCGGAGGTCACCAAGCAGGCTGAGAACACGGGGGCCGGACGGGTCAAGCACGCTCACCCTGCTGCGGCAGCTCGGCCCGACTCCACGGTCGAGTCGTCACCCAGCCGACTGACGGTTGGCACGACGGCGTCGGGCGGCACCTCCGGCAGCGCAGCAGCGCGCCAGTCCTCGGTCACGTATCCGATCCTGGCCATCGGCGGCAACATCGCGTACCGCAGAGCAACCTCCCTTGAGCCCGACGGGACCGGCGCCGTCAGCCACACGCTCTCCTACAAGGCCGACGTCCCGGTCCCGGAGCACAGTCAGGAAGTCGACTCGGCGTGGAACAGCTTCGGTATCGCCTCTCCCCCAGCAGGTCAGCGCATTTGTTTAGGTTATGTCGCCCTGTCCTACGACACCGGCGGCGACCTCGACAAGATGACCTTCACTCATGTCACCGAGGGATCTGCCAATGGCGGTATCTCCGGAGTCCCCGCGGGCACGGCAGTCACGACGGTGGTCACCACGACACTTGACGTCTCAGCACTCAGTGGATCGGATCGCGATCTCGCCAACGACTATGCCTCAACCGTCCTGCTCTCGTCGGGCACCGTCAACATCCCTGCGGCCTCATTGTCCGTGGGTGATCCGCCGGGTTCCTCCGCCAGTGGCACATTCGCCGCCGTCCTTGCTGCCAAGGCGAGCACCACTCAGCTCGTTGTCGACGGCACGGCGATCACTGACAACGGTGGCTTCGACGCACTCTCCGGCAGCTGGAGCACTGACAAGCTCACGAAGGACCGCAAGCAGCTGGCGAGCCAAACCCACTAGCCGGTTCCTCTTTGGACGCCTGACGACAACGCAAGGACAGCGCATGAAGACTCCTGTAAGAGCTGTGGCGGCAGCGATGGCCATACTCGCCCTGTGTGCCTGCAGCCACCGAGGAGCCTCAGACTCCGGCACCGCCTCGGCCGCAGCATCCGCATCCCAACCGTCGACGTCGAGAGACTCGGATACGACGGCGTCGGGCGGCATGATGACGCTTCTCCCAACCGGAAACCTCATCATCCAGGTACCCGGGGACGCCGTCACCGGGACCACCACGACCTACGACGACGGTATGCAGCAGACCTACTACGACAGCAGAGGCAGCATTCCTCTCACGGTTGCTGTCGAGTACTACGCCGCCGGCGCCAAGCCCGCGGCAAGCATCCTGGCCGCGGAGCAGCAGGCGCTGACCGCCCAGTCCATCCAGCCCACGGTCACTCCTGTGAAGGTTCCTGGCGGATCCGGCGCGAACCGTCTGGACTGGCAGACCACGGCGATCCCGCCATGGCTGCAGGACCGTAAGACCGCCGAGGTTCCCATCACGTGCGCGGGGATCATCGTCGACGGCCCAGGCGGAGAGAGCTACGGCGTCTACGTCTTCGCGGACCCCAAGAACAAGGAGAGTCTGAACCGCATGTCATCCGTCCTCACGTCAGTGGCGGTGAGTGCCTCATGAATCGCCGCCTCCTCATGGCCGCCGGCGGTATCGCCTCCCTGAGTGCGGTCGCCTCATGCAGCAAGTCTCCAGAGAAACCCCCTGTTTCAGGAATGCCCTCAGTCGATGACGTGAAGCAGCCGCAAGCCCCGTCCAAGAGCCCGCAAGATGCTCCCCAGGACTGGGCCGGTATTAACTTCTCCGGTATCTCTGTCAGTCTGCTGTCCTCCCTCAAAGGCCCCACTCGGCGCAGTGGGTGGCCCCCGTATGCCGTCTCCTACGACCTGCAGACCAACGACACCAGCTTCGCGCAGCGGGTCCTGCTCTCCGGTATCGACGCGAGCACCACCGCCGACGGCCTCAGGCAGACCGTCAATCTCACAAGCTCCTACCTCTTTGAGAACTACTCGGAGATCGGGCGGGTCTCCTGGGAGGCCAGCGGCGACAAGCCCGCCACTGAGAGGGCCGCCTTCTACTGGGGTCCTGCAACATCCTGGTTGGGGTGGACCTGGCTGCTCGCCTCACAGGTGGGGACCGGCGTCGTCACTCTTCTGAGCACCGTCCTGGATGACGGCCTTCGCAACGGCATCGAGAACTCTCTGACCCTGACGAGGCAGCAACAATGACCATCCAACGACGACGCGCCCTCCTAGCATTCTCAACGGCCACAGCCGCGACGCTTCTTAGCAGCTGTTCCTCGGCAAAGCATCCAGGCCCAGAAGGTGACTGGGACCGTCTTGAGGAGGGCGACCTGCTTCTTGCGGTGCCCAAGGGCTGGGATCGGTCGGTGGCGCAGTCCAGCGTCTGGAGTACCACGTGGACCGACCCGTCAGACAAGTCGGCTGTCCTCATGACGGCCCAGTCCGTCGAAGCGAAGGACGGCTACAACGCCCTCGACCTCGCCATGAATGCTGCCCGGGCCGTCACTCGCGGGTACCAGCCCATTGGCTCTCGGACCGCTGTCACCAACGGATCCATCATCCTGGCGCAGCAGCAGTACCAGACCACCTGGCCCTACCAGAAGAAGGGCTCACTGTGGGCCATCAGCCGGGAGTCGAAGATCTGCCTCGTGGACTTCTCCGGAGAGAAGATCACCAGTGATCAGATCTCGACCGTGGGCCAGTGGATCGAGCTGCGCTGAGGCGGGGCGTCAGTCCCCTCATCCCCAGCGCACATCGACGTGGCGGTTGGCGGCCTTGCCGGCCTCATTGACGCTGCCGTCCGCATTGGTCTCGGAGGCCACGGGTTCGCTCTCCCCCTTGCCGGAGGACTGGACGTTCAGGGAGGGGACCTTGGAGGTCAGATAGTCGGCGACGGCCTTGGCCCGCTGCTCGGAGAGTGTCTGGTTGTATGCGTCGTCGGCGACGGAATCCGTGTGCCCCACCACGGTGACCGTGGCCGGCGCCTTGCCGTTCCAGCGGCTGACGATCTCGTCGAGCACCTGTTTGGCACGGTCGGTCAGGGCCGAGGAGTCGACGTCGAAGGTGACGTCACCGGATAACGAGGCCACCGTGGTCTTGCCGTCCGAGGAGTAGGTGACCGCACTATCCGAACTGCTCGAACGCGACAGCGGTGTGACGACGCGGTCCACGGTCTGAGCCACCCGGGGGTTGCCCGGCCCGGCGCTCTCCGGTTGCTTGGTGATCGGCGTCGGATCGGCTGTGGCGCTGCTGCTCGCAGCCGCCAACGGGTGGCCCGCTTGTGGCACCGCGGGTAAAGCGGCAGCCGAGGCGGACACTGGCCACGATGTTGTCCACATGACGACGGTCGCGGCGGCAAGCACCCCGGACCGAGGCCGAGGCTTGGCGCCCCTTGCCCATCCCCCATTCATCTGTCGTCTCATCGAGCCACCGCCACGTTGCTGAAGGTGCCTCCATTCGGGATGGTGATGGTGACGTTCTTCGCCTCAGCCGGTACACCGGTGAAGGTCGCCTGGAGCGCGATCGTCTGACCGGGTTGGATGAACTCCGTAAGGCCACTGGAGCACAGGCAGCCGCCCTGGGAGTCGTAGGAGACGCGGTAGATGCTTGAGGAGGACGGTTCAATGAGCGTCAAGCCGTCGGCGTTGTTCGTGCTCCCTCCCGGGCTCGCCTTTCCACTGGGCTGAGGCACCGAGTCGTCTCCATCAGAGAATGAGTCGTAGATCCACATGTCATTCTTCTTGTCATTATTCGTCACGGAGAACATGACGGTCACCGTCGTGCCCGCACCGGACACGGAGTTCAGGGAAACAGTCCCGGGTTTACTGTCAACGGTCGTGGGATGCGACTCAATGGCCGCACCATGACCACCGCCCCCGGCCTGCGCCGACTTCGGCGCTGACGCCGACGTCGAGGTCGAGGTCGACACCCCCTTCTCACCCGAGGAGCCCCCTGGCAGCTGGCAGGACGCCAGGGTGGCCGCCATTCCAATGGCGCTCATGGCGGCCAGGACTCGCTTCGAAGCAGTCATCATGATGGAACCTCCGTTGCTCTCGATCAGGCCACATCGACCTGAGGAATACTGAGACCCTATGCAGCACCCATCATTCGAGAAATGGGGAGACTCCCACGGGGAAATATCGTGGAGTACCCGGGGTACACGCGGGGAGACCGAGAGAATCCGTGTACTCCCCATGGAGTTATGGGGAGTACACGGGGAGCGACGGGGAGTACCCGGGTAGCCCTGCTTGCTAGGGAGATTACGTTACGATTACACTCTGTCTTTGAGAAATTTCGGCGGACCCATGAAGGAGTTGTTGTGCCCTCTGTATTCTCCCGTGTACACCGTGTCCCTTCGAAGGTGGCGTCTCGTCGGTCTTTCATGGCTCTCTCGGCCCT
>NZ_KV810914.1:0-9916 GCF_001812965.1 Actinomyces sp. HMSC075C01 | reverse complement strand
GCTGGCGTCGGCCAGCTCTGTGAATAAGTCTCCTGATGTTCTTCGAGGGGGGATTGAGTGTCCTCGCTGAGCTCGCCACGTTTTATTGCAGCGCCTCGATGACCGCGTTGAGGGTGGTTGACGGACGCATGACGGCGTCGGTCAGGGCCGCATCGGGACGGTAGTAGCCGCCGATGTCCACCGGGGAGCCCTGGACGGCCAGCAGCTCGGCCTGAATCGTGTCATTGAAGGCCTCGAGCTGCTGGGCGATCGGGGAGAAGACGGCGGCGAGCTCGGGACTGGTCTCCTGCGCGGCCAGCTCGCGGGCCCAGTACAGGGCCAGCCAGGCGTGCGAGCCGCGGTTGTCGATCTGCCCCAGGCGGCGTGCCGGGGAGCGGTTCTCCTCCAGCAGCCGGGCCGTGGCGGCCTCCAGGGCGTCGGCCAGGACCTCGGCGCGCTCGTTGCCGCTGACCTGGGCCACGTGGTGGAAGGCCTCCGCCAGGGCCAGGAACTCGCCCAGGGAGTCCCAGCGCAGGTAGTCCTCCTCAAGCAGCTGGCGCACGTGCTTGGGGGCCGAGCCCCCGGCGCCGGTCTCATAGAGGCCGCCGCCGTTCATCAGCGGCACCACCGAGAGCATCTTGGCGCTCGTGCCCAGCTCGAGGATGGGGAAGAGGTCCGTGTTGTAGTCGCGCAGCACGTTGCCGGTCACCGAGATCGTGTCCTCGCCGCGGCGGGCGCGCTCCAGGGACAGGCGCGTGGCCGCCACCGGGTCCAGGACGCGAATGTCCAGGCCCTCGGTGTCCTCATCTGCCAGGTAACGGTTCACCAGGTCGATGAGGACGGCGTCGTGCCCGCGCTCGGGGTCCAGCCAGAAGACGGCCGGGGCGCCGGTGGCTCGGGCCCGCGTGACCGCCAGGTGCACCCAGTCGCGGATGGGGGCGTCCTGGGTGGTGCAGGCCCGCCAGATGTCGCCGGCGGCCACCTCGTGGGACAGCAGCACCGCACCGGGCTCGGCCCCCGCCCCCTCGACCGCGACGACCTCGACGGTGCCGTCGGCCGGGATGAGGAAGGTCTTGTCGTGGCTGCCGTACTCCTCGGCCTTGCGGGCCATGAGGCCCACATTGGGCACCGATCCCATGGTGGCCGGGTCCAGGGCGCCGTGGGTGCGGCAGTCATCGATGACGGCCTGGTAGACCCCGGCGTAGGAGGAGTCCGGGATGACGGCGAGGGTGTCCGCGGTCTGGCCGTCCGGCCCCCACAGGTGCCCGCCGGCCCGGATCATGGCGGGCATGGAGGCGTCGATGATGACGTCACTGGGCACGTGCAGGTTCGTGACGCCGCGCTCGGAGTCCACCATGGACAGGCGCGGCCCGGCGGCCAGCTCGGCCTCGATGGCGGCGCGGATCTCCTCGCCCTGGGGCAGCGAGTCCAGGCCCGCCAGGATCGAGGCCAGCCCGTCCTCGGCCCGCAGGCCCGCCTCGGCCAGGACCCGCCCATAGGTGGAGAAGACGCCCGGCAGGGCGGCGCGCACCGCGTGACCGAAGATGATCGGGTCGGAGACCTTCATCATCGTGGCCTTCAGGTGCACCGACAGCAGCAGGTCCTCGTTCTTGGCGGCGGCCACCTGCCGGGCGAGGAACTCATCCAGGGCGGCGGCACTCATGAAGGTGGCGTCCACGACCTCCCCGGCGGTCACCGGCAGCGACTCCCGCAGGACGATCGGCTTGCCGCCGTCGGCCGGGCGCAACCGGATCTGCAGGGTGCCGGCCTCGGGCACGACGACGCTGCGCTCATTGCGCCGGAAGTCGCCCGATCCCATCGTGGCCACGCGGGTGCGCGACTGGGGCGACCAGGCCCCCATCGAGTGCGGGTGGGAGCGGGCGTAGGCCTTGACGGCCGCCGGGGCGCGCCGGTCCGAGTTGCCCTCGCGCAGGACGGGGTTGACGGCGCTGCCCTTGACGGCGTCGTAGGCGGCGCGTGCCTCCCGCTCGGCGGGCGTGGCGGGGGAGTCGGGGTAGTCGGGGATCTCGTGGCCCAGGGCCTGGAGCTCGGCGATGGCGGCCTTGAGCTGGGGCAGGGAGGCGGAGATGTTGGGCAGCTTGATGATCGTGGCCGCTGGGGACTGGGTGAGCTCACCCAGGCGGGCCAGGTCGTCGTCGGCCAGGGAGAAGGCTGCCAGGATGCGTCCCCCCAGCGAGATGTCCGCGGTGCCCACGCTCACGCCCGCCCGCTGGGCGAAGCCGCGCACGATCGGCAGGAAGGAGTGGGTCGCCAGCATCGGGGCCTCATCGGTCCAGGTGTAGATGATGTCGGGCTGTGCAGCCTGCTCCGACTGGGGCGACTGGCTTGCCTGAGCCGGCTGGGCGGACTGGACGGTCATGAGTGCTCCCTAGCGTGTCGATGACGTGTCTGCGCTTGGTGGTCGGTGGTGCGGGCGCCTCAGGGCGCCGCGACCGGTCGGAAGTGGACCGGGGCGAGCGTAGCCGCCGCCTGTGTCGCCCAGGTGACAGGTGCCGGGGCGCTCCGGGAGGTGACGGCGATGGGCCGACGTCGGATCCGGGCCTGGAACCAACGGGGTCCGATGGGGCCGGCGAGGATGACTCAGGCGGTCACGTAGCGCCGCTGGGCGGCCTGCTGGGCGGCCTGCATCGCCTCGCGCTGCTGGCGGGCGTTGCGCACCTGCCAGGCCAGGGACGGCCTGCCCTGACGGTCGACGGCGGCCAGCGCGAGCCCGGCTCCCAGGGCGGCCCCGCGCAGCATCCCGGAGAGGGCCTCCTTGCGGGCCTGCGTCCCCTTGACCGCCCAGACGGGGTTGTTGACCACGGTGAGGGGCACGTTGAGGGCGGCCAGGATGGTGGCGTTCGTGCGGGGCGCCCGGCCGGCGGCCAGCCCCAGCCCGGCCACGAGGCTCACGGCGCCCGAGGCACGGGTGAGCAGCCGGGCGTCAGAGGCCAGCACCGGCGGCAGGCCGGCCTGCTCCAGCGTGGGGGCGACCTTCTCGAACTTCTCCACGTGGCGCGACGGGCGCACCATGGCGTCGAGTCCATCGACGATGAAGGGCGCAGCGAGCATGGGGCGGACGAAGGAGCGCAGAATGTTCATGCCCCCATCCTGACCTACACGGGCGGCTCGGGCCAGCGATATCGCCGCTCGAACGTGGCGCGTGCCTCGCTGGGCGCGGACGGGGAATGAATCCTGGCCGCTATCGCGTTGGTCAGGACATGAGTACTCAGCAGCCGACCGCGCCGCCATCGAGACGGACCACCCGCCGGCGGGGCGCACCACCGAGCGGGCCACGAGGCCGCCGTGAGCGGCCCGGCCGGCAGGACCGGCGCCGCAGGCACCGTGTCCCGTCGGGACGGCCGGCCAGGATGACCGAGATGATGACCGAGACAATGGCCGAGGCTCGTGGCGTCGGTGAGGCCCAGGACCCCAGGAGCACGTTAGGCTCGTGGCTGATGACGGACATCGACGACCACACAGATGAGCTCGCCCTGGATGAGGTGATCGATCCGGGCGATGACGTACGCGATCTGGACCGGGCGCCGGCCGGTGAGGACGAGGCCGCCCGGGCCGCCCGCTTCGAGGCCGAGGCCCTGCCCTACCTGGACCAGCTCTACGGCGCCGCCCTGCGCATGACCCGTAACCGGGCTGACGCCGAGGACCTTGTGCAGGACGCCTACGCCAAGGCCTTCGGCTCCTTCCACCAGTACCGGCCCGGCACCAACCTCAAGGCCTGGCTCTACCGGATCCTGACCAACACCTTCATCAACTCCTACCGCAAGAAGCAGCGCGAGCCGCTCCAGTCCGACGCGGAGGCGGTCGAGGACTGGCAGCTGCACCGGGCCGCCTCCCACGACTCGGTGGGGCTGCCCAGCGCGGAGAACCTCGCCCTGGACGCCCTGCCGGACTCCGACATCAAGGACGCCCTGGGACAGCTCACCGAGGACCGGCGCCTGGCCGTCTACCTGGCGGACGTGGAGGGCTTCTCCTACAAGGAGATCGCCGAGATCATGGACACGCCCATCGGGACCGTCATGTCCCGGCTGCACCGAGGGCGCCGCCAGCTGCGCGAGCTGCTGGCCGACTACGCCCGAGAGTACGGATACGGGGAGGAGGAGAAATGACAGACCACATGGAACCGGGTACCAACGGCGACAAGAGCGCCGAGCCGGTCAAGAGCCCCAAGACGGCAGACGACTCCCAGGACTGCTCCTGCGCTGAGGCCCGCGCCCACCTGGAGGCCTTCCTCGACCGCGAGTGCACCGCCGACCTGGCCGAGCGCCTCGCCCAGCACGTGGCCACCTGCTCGCACTGCTCCCGCCTCGCCGACGCCGAGACCCACCTGCGGGAGATCCTGCGCTCGCGGTGCGCCGAGCAGGCCCCTCCCGAGCTGCGCGCCCGCGTCCTGGGGCGCCTGTCGGCCCTGCGCGCCACCGCGGTGAGCGTGACGACGACGTCGACCACGACCCGGACCCAGTCCTCCGCCTCCGGGCGGGTCGTGCGCGTCGTGGAGTCCCGGGTCGAGTCCTCCCGGACCGTCCGCTTCGAACGCGACTGAGGACGCGGCCGGGCCCCGCCGGCAGTGACGTGCGCTGACGTGTGGTCGCCTTCACCGGTTGGTCGGCGGCACGAGACTGGCCCAGGCGCGCCGCCGTGTGCGAGAATCAGCGGCGTTCCGTGCCCCCTCGTGGGGCGAGTCAAGACACGAGGAGGCAGTGATGAGCAAGCGCGGTCGTAAGCGTCGTGCACGCGCCAAGTCCAGCGCCAACCACGGCAAGCGTCCCAACGCCTGAGCCGGGTAGCGCACTGAGCGCAACGCCCTGAGACATACAGCCGTCGGCCGGTCACTACTCACGGTGACCGGCCGACGTGACGTGAACGGGGCGCTGGGGCCTCAGGACTCGGGGCGCTCGACGCCGAGCCACTCGTACCAGCCGCGGTGCAGCACCAGCCAGGCCAGCAGACCGTATCCGGCTTGGCCCGGGTGCGTGCCGCCGGCGGCGGCGACGTCGGCCGTCCACTGCTCGTGGTTGCGCAGCGGCTCGAAGGCGTCCACGTAGGGCACGTTGCGCCTCAGGCACACCTCCTCGGCGGCCTGGGAGAGCTGGGCGGTGGCGTCGGGGTCGGCCTCGGGCAGGGGAGGGGGCCCGACCACGAAGCATTCGCGGTGGTCGGAGGCGGCAGTGTCGAGGATGTTGGCCAGGGCCAGGCGTGAGCGGGCGTAGGAGATGCCGGCGAGCACGTCGGCCACGCCCAGCCCCACGACGAGCCGGTTGATGCCGGTGTGCGTGGAGCGCCGGGCCACCTCGGGGCCCCAGCGGTCGGACATCTGCGCCGTCGTCTCACCGGGAACCGCCAGCGAGGTCCACAGGATGTCGGCGTCCCGGGGCGTGCGGGCCATGACCCGGCCCGTCCATCCCAGGGCGCGCCCGTCACCATGACCGGCCACCAGCTCGTCGCCAATGAAGCTCAGCCTCGTCTCACGCATGGCAGCGCCTCCTCATGCCTCATGATTCCTCATGCTGTCTTGACATTATCGTGACCTTGGGTTGTAACGGTGGAGGTTGACGGCATTTCGGAGGCTTTGGCCTGCAATGAGTCGGAAACGATCAGCCCGTTCTCAGTGGCGGGCGAAGGCCTGACGGAGGATCTCCTCCTGCTGGGCGCGGTGGACGCCGGCGGTGCCCACCGCCGGGGCGGCGGCCTCAGGCCGGGAGACCAGCGTCGGTAGGACACCACCGGTCAGGTCGGTCGGCAGGTGGAGCGCCAGGTAGGGCCACATGCCCTGGTTGGCGGGCTCGTCCTGCACCCACACGAGCTCGGCCCCACTGAAGGGGGCCAGCGCCTCGGCGATGTCCTGGGTCTGAAGCGGATAGAGCTGCTCGAGGCGGACGATGGCCGTGCTCGTGTCCCCGGTCTTGGTCCGGTGGGCCAGCAGGTCGTAGTAGACACGCCCCGAGCACAGCAGCACCCGGTCCACGCCTTGCTTGCGCGCTGCGGCCAGGACGGCGTCGTCGGTCTCCCCGATGACCGGCTTGAAGGTGCCGGAGGTGAAGCCCTCCACCGGCGAGCAGGCGGCCTTCAGACGCAGCAGCTGCTTGGGGGTGAAGACGATGAGCGGGCGGCGCGGGCGGGTGTAGGTGTGTTCGCGCAGCAGGTGGAAGTAGCTGGCGGGCGTGGAGGGCTGGACCACCAGCATGTTGTCCTGGGCGCACATCTGCAGGTAGCGCTCGATGCGGGCCGAGGAGTGGTCGGGTCCCTGCCCCTCCTGGCCGTGGGGGAGCAGCATGACCAGGCCGGAGCGCTGCCCCCACTTCTGGGCGGCGGAGGTGACGTACTCGTCGATGACGGACTGGGCGCCGTTGGCGAAGTCGCCGAACTGGGCCTCCCACATGGTCAGCCCCTCGGGGCGCTCCACCGAGTAGCCGTACTCGAAGGCCAGGGCGGCGTACTCGCTGAGCAGGGAGTCGTAGATCTCCAGGGGCGCCTGGTCCGGGGTCAGGAAGCTCAGGGGCGTCCACTCCTGCCCGGAGGCGTGGTCGTGCAGGACGGCGTGACGCTGGGCGAAGGTGGCGCGGCGGGCGTCCTCGCCGGCCAGGCGGATCGGCACGCCCTCCATGAGCAGGCTCCCCAGGGCGATGAGCTCTCCGAGCCCCCAGTCGATGCCGCCCTCGCGCGTGGCCTCGCGGCGCTTGGAGAGCATGGCCTGGAGCTTGGGGTGGACGGTGAAGGACTCGGGCCAGGCGACCTGGGCGTCGCCGATGCGCTCGACGACGTCGCGCGGCACGGCCGAGGTCCAGCCCAGCATCATGCCGGTGCCCGCCCGCTGGGAGTAGGGGATCTCCAAGGAGGACAGGGGCACGCCCACCTTCGTGGGGTCCGACAGGTCCTGCGTGAAGGTGTCAGCTGCCTCCCCGGCGCCGTCGGAGCCCGTGCCCCCGGTGACCTGGACGCGGGCCTCGGTGAAGACCCGCTCCAGCTCGTCCTGGTAGCTCTTGGCGATCTCGCCGGCCTCCTGCGGGGTGATGTCGCCGCGCCCCACGAGAGCGGCGGTGTAGACCCCGCGCGTGGAGTCCAGGGAGTCGATGAGCCGGTACATGAGCGGCTGGGTCATCGAGGGGTCGTCGCCCTCGTTGTGGCCGCGGCGCCGGTAGCAGATGAGGTCGATGATGACGTCCTTGTGGAAGGTGCGTCGGTACTCGTAGGCGTGGCGGGCAGTGCGGGCCACCGTCTCGGGGTCGTCGGCGTTGACGTGGAAGATCGGCACCTGCAGGCCCTTGGCCAGGTCGGTGGCGTAGATGGTGGAACGGGCCGAGGCCGAGCCGGTGGTGAAGCCGATCTGATTGTTGACGATGATGTGGACGGTGCCGCCGGTGCGGTAGGCGGGCAGCTGGCTCATGTTGAGGGTCTCGTAGACCACGCCCTGGCCGGCGAAGGCGGCGTCGCCGTGGACGAGGACCGGCATGACCGTGTAGCCCTTCTCGCCCAGGCCGATGCGGTCCTGCTTGGCGCGCACGATGCCCTCGACGACGCCGTCGACCGTCTCCAGGTGGGAGGGGTTGGCGGCCAGGGAGACGCGGGTGGAGACGCCGTCGGTCCCGGAGAAGACGCCCACGGTGCCCAGGTGGTACTTGACGTCCCCGGTGCCGGCGCCCTCGATGACGCCGTTGCCCTCGAACTCGTCGAAGACCTGCCCGTAGGACTTGCCGGCGATGTTGGTGAGCACGTTGAGGCGGCCGCGGTGGGCCATGCCGATGACGACCTCGTCGAGGCCGTCGTGGGCGGCGGCGTCGAGCAGGCGGTCCAGGGCCACGATGAGGGACTCCCCGCCCTCGAGGCTGAAGCGCTTCTGGCCCACGTACTTGGTCTGCAGGAAGGTCTCGAAGGCCTCGGCCTGCTCCAGCTTGGTGAGGATCCGACGGCGCTCCTCGTCACCGATGTCCTCCCAGTCGCGCTCGAGGCGCTCCTGCCACCAGGCGCGCTGGGCCGGGTCCTGGATGTGCATGTACTCCACGCCCACGGTGCGGCAGTAGGCGTCGCGCAGCATCTTGAGGATCTCGCGCAGGGTGGCCCGATCGCGCCCGCCCAGCCCCCGGGTGGGGAAGGAGCGGTCCAGGTCCCACAGGCTCAGCCCGTAGGAGGTGATGTCCAGGTCGGGGTGGCGGCGCAGGCGGTAGGTGAGCGGGTCGTTGTCGGCGGCCAGGTGGCCGCGCTGACGGTAGGCGTGGATGAGCTCGGCCACGCGCGCCGGCTTGCCGGTCTCCAGCTCGGGGTCGTAGGTGGTGTCACGCATCCACACGACCGGCTCGAGGGGGATGCGCAGGGACTCGAAGGCCCGGTTCCAGAAGCCATCCAGTCCCAGGAGCTTGCGCTCCACCAGGCGCAGGAACTCGCCGGAGGCGGCGCCCTGGATGACGCGGTGGTCGTAGGTGGAGGTCAGGGTGACGACCTTGCCGATGCCGTGGCGGGCCAGGGTGTCGGGGCTGGCGCCGGCGAAGGCGGCCGGGTAGTCCATGGCGCCGACCCCCACGATGAGCCCCTGGCCGGGCATGAGACGCGGTACCGAGTGCAGGGTGCCGATCATGCCGGGGTTGGTCAGCGTCACGGTGGTGCCGCGGAAGTCGTCAAGGTCCAGCTTGTTCTCGCGAGCCTTGGCCACGAGGGCCTCGTAGGCCTCCACGAACTGGGACAGGTTCATAAGATCGGCCTGCTTGATGGAGGGCACCAGCAGGCGGCGCTGCCCGTCAGCGCCGGGCACGTCAATGGCCAGGCCGAAGGCCACGTGGGCGGGCTCGTGCAGGACCGGCTTACCGGCCTCGTCAACCCCGTAGGAGACGTTCATCGAGGGCATCTCGGTCAGGGACTCGACCACCGCCCAGCCGATGAGGTGGGTGAAGGAGACCTTGCCGCCGCGGGTGCGGGCCAGGTGGCTGTTGATGACGGCCCGGTTCTCAATGAGGACCTTGGCGGGCACGGCCCGGGCTGAGGTGGCCGTGGGCATGGACAGGGAGTCGTCCATGTTCTTGGCGGTGCGGGCCGCCGCCCCCTTGAGCCTGGTAGTGCGGTCCTCGTAGGCGTCGCCGTCCTGGTCGTGAGCGGGGTGGGTGGCCTGGCGCTGGGCGTAGGGGGAGGTCGGGGGTGCGGTGTCCGACGGCGGGGCCGGCGGCAGGTCGGAGCGCGTGACGTCCTGGACGGCTGAGGGACGGCGCAGGGTGGAAGCGGACTGGGGCGTGATGGTGGCCCGGCGCGGCCCACCGAAGGCCGACGACGCAGAGTCGTTGGAAGAGGTAGAGCCCGGTTGGTGCAGACCAGCACTCGGATCGGTCTCGAAGAGCTCGCGCCACTGGGGACTCACGGAAGAGGGATCCGCCGACCAGGCGGCCCGCATCTCCTCCACCATCCACTCATTGGCACCGAAGCCTGGGCTGATCTGGTCCTGCGTGGGCACGTCGGGTCTCCTCGGAGCTCGTCAGTCTCCCGTTCCGACACTGGGAGCCTCAGCGGGACCCCGGGGGAGGAACGGCGGTGTTCACCAGACATCCTAGAAGGTGAAGGGCGTCTCATGCGAGCAAATACGGGACCAAAGACACATGCGTGTCCCGGGCGTGACGCGCTCGCGGCTGCGGGTCCGGCTGGGCCGGTAGCGGCGGCCTACAGGTCTCGCCACTCCTCGAAGGCATCGAGCCGGGACGTATCGCCGTCAGCAAGTGTCTGAGCCACCGCCTCGAGCAGATTCAGCCGAGGGTCCTCCTCGTTCCGGAGCCGCTCCAGGTTCATCTTGCATGCCCCATCACCTGTCGTCACACCGTCTGCCAGAAGGGCCTTGAGGGCTCTCCCGGACTCCTTGCCGTACTTGGGTGAATGGGCAAACAGGTAGAAATAGTATTCGGCCAGTAAAGTAAGGTTATTCAGGGGGTGGTGGTGTAGGTGTAGA
>NZ_KV810913.1:6460-6965 GCF_001812965.1 Actinomyces sp. HMSC075C01 | reverse complement strand
CCAAGGCCCCTGTCCTCATGGGCAGAACTCCCCATTGAGTCACGCCAGGTTCGCCACCTCATGGCGCGTACCGCATGACTGGGTGCCGGCCTGCCGTCGACCCGGGCGCCGAGTCCAGTCCTTTGCCTGGCCCCGCACTGAGCCACCTACTGGCGCAGCATGCCGCGCGCGACACCCAGCCCCCCTTTGACGCGATCACCTGATGTCACTCGCCGCACTCCCCCGGGCCCTCCACGATATCTACCTGGATTTCACGCCCGCAGAAGGGGGCGAGCCGGTATCCTTTACTGCAAGGGCGCCATTCATCAGACGTTCTCGGCTCTCCCAAATCCGCCTGATTCCAGGAGCCAGGGCCACCTGATTGGCCCTCCCCGACGACGTAGTCCCGAAACTGAGGGAAGCGAGTGGGTCGTGGCAGACGAGGGCGAAAGCGACGTCAGGAGCGAGAGTGGCGCCCCCGTGGCGGCGACTGCCCCGCAGGTGGGTGGACGGCGAAAGCATGGTG
>NZ_KV810913.1:5812-6360 GCF_001812965.1 Actinomyces sp. HMSC075C01 | reverse complement strand
CGCAGGTGGGTGGACGGCGAAAGCATGGTGTCACAGCGCGACGTGCCCTCCTCGGGACCATAGGAGCCTGCCTGGCCATGGTGATCGGCCTTGCCGGCTGGCTGTACTGGACCCACCCGAGCACCACCACCGCCTCCCTGCCCGACGGAGTCCAGAGGGGCGAGGAAGAATACCTCAGCTGGGCATTACCCCCTCCTGAAACGATACACGGGACGCTGTATTCAGGCCCGTTGCACTCCAGGAACCACGAATGGATTGGTACGGTGACATGGCAACCGCGCCATGCGGCGGAGCAGGACTATGAGATACGCCTCGGCGAGAGCGTCCACATCGAGGGACTGGGAACAGTAACCCTCCTCGAAGTCAACCCACCCCCAGTCATCCCAGATATCAACTTCTTCAAGGACAGAAGTGCAGGAGGATGGAACTATCGAGTGAACATCACCCTCGACCCCGGACTCTCCCTATGCACAGTAATCAACCCATGCACACAGAAATAACAACGGCATCGAGTCGGGCATTTTTCGCGGCCCCCAACAGAAATTCTG
>NZ_KV810913.1:0-5712 GCF_001812965.1 Actinomyces sp. HMSC075C01 | reverse complement strand
GGGCATTTTTCGCGGCCCCCAACAGAAATTCTGTCGGGCTACGCGAGAAATGCCCGGCTCGGCGGGGTGGGCTACTTCCCGCCGCGGCGCACGGCCTCCAGCATGAGGGTGGCCACGTCCGTGACCCGCACGTCGGCTCCCTCGGAGGCGACGCCGTCGGAGAGCATTGTGGTGCAGAAGGGGCAGGCCGTGGCGATGACCTGCGCGCCGGTGCCGATGGCCTCGCGCGAGCGCTCCACGGCAATGCGAGTCCCGATGGTCTCCTCCATGAAGGCGCGCGCCCCGCCGCCCCCGCAGCAGAAGCCCCGCTCGCGGCTGCGCGGCATCTCCACCGTGGTCGCGCCGGTCGCCTCCAGCAGTTCGCGCGGCGGGGAGTAGACCTGGTTGTGGCGGCCCAGGTAGCAGGCGTCGTGGTAGGTGACCGTCGGGATCACCAGCTTGCCCGCCGCCTTGCCGGCGGCCTGCCCGCCCGACGGCGCCGCCGGGGCCTCGGCCTGCGGCTCGGCGGCCTCGGCGCTCGACGTCGGGGCGTCCCCGGCCGGTGAGTCGCCGTCCTGCCCGGTGGCGGGTGCCGGCGTGGCCGGGGCGGCGGAGGCGGATGGGGCGTCGGGCGCCGTCGAACCACCCGCGGCCTGCGGCGGCGCGGGGCGCAGCCGACCTTCGCGCACGAGCCGGTTGAGCAGCTGGGTGTAGTGGACGACCTCGTAGCGGCCCCCGATCTGCGGGTACTCCCGCGAGATCGTGTTGAAGCAGTGCGCGCAGGTCACCACGATCCTCTGCGCCCCGACCTCGCCCAGGGTCTCCACGTTCTGCGCGGCGAGCATCTGGTAGAGGATCTCGTTGCCGGCGCGGCGGGCCGGGTCGCCGGTGCAGGTCTCGGCGTCGCCGAGGACCGCGAAGCTCACCCCCGCGGTGTGCAGCAGCTCGGCCACCGCCCGCGTCGTCTTCTTGGCCCGGTCCTCGTAGGCGCCGGCGCAACCCACCCAGAACAGGTAGTCGACGTCCGCGGCGCTCTCGACGTCGTCGCCGATGACCGGCACCTCGAAGTCCAGGTTCTTGGCCCAGTCCAGGCGCTTGCGCGCCGGCAGCCCCCACGGGTTCCCCTTGGACTCCATCTTGCGGAACATGCCGCCGAGCTCCTTGGGGAAGGCCGACTCCATGAGTACCTGCTGGCGGCGTACGTCGACGACGTGGTCGACGTGCTCGATGTCCACCGGGCACTGGTCCACGCAGGCACCGCAGGTGGTGCAGGCCCACAGGACGTCGACGGGGATGACCTCCCCGGCCAGGGGCGCCGGCCGCGTGGCCACACCCGTCTCGGTGGGGGCCGCCTTGGCTGCCAGCAGCGCGCCGAGCACGTCGCCGGTGTGGGCGGTGCCCGGCTCCAGGCCCAGGTTCGTCTCGCGCGCCAGCCCGTCGTGCACGCCCAGCGCCTTGCCGACCAGCCCGCCGGAGGTGGGGCGGGAGGCCACCATCTCCTCGGTGACGTCGTCGGGCTCGACCCCCAGGGCGCCGGCGGCCCGCAGGTAGGGGGCGGCCGCCGCGTGGTGGTCGCGCAGCGCCATGACGAACAGCTTGGGGGACAGGGGCTTGCCGGTGTTCCACGCCGGGCACAGATCCTGGCAGCGGCCGCACTCGGTGCAGGTGGAGAAGTCCAGCAGGCCCTTCCAGGTGAAGTCCTCGATGCGGCCCACGCCCAGGCGCACCTCGGGGCCCTCGCCGGAGTCGGCGGCCTCCATGGCCTCCTCCAGCGCATCCATGGTGGCCTCGGTCAGGGGCTCGTCGCCGACCATGAGCGGCTGGAGCGGGCCCAGGGCCTTGGAGCCGGCCACCTCGCGGCGCGCGTAGACGTTGAGGATCGCCAGGAACCGGTGCCAGGCCACGCCCATCGAGGGCTGCAGGCCCACGACGACGAACCAGGTCATCGACAGCACCACCTTGATGGTGGCGACGACGAGGATCGCGTTGGCCAGGGCGCCGGCGCTCACGGGGGCGAGCAGAGGGCCGGTCCAGGCCGTCAGCGGGAAGTGCGTCCAGGAGGCCAGGGCCCGCTGCGCCGGGTCGGGGGAGGCGGCCAGGTGGGCGTGCTCCAGCATCCGCAGCGCCAGCACGCAGGCGACCACGCCGATGATGGTGGCCTCGACGAACTTCGCCTGGGCTGACGTCGAGCCGGCGAAGCGGGAGGTGCGCGGATGCTTGCCGCCCTCGGAGTCCGGGGCGTAGGGCGGGGCGGCCCGGCCGGCCCGGGTCAGGCGCCAGCGCAGGATTGTCAGTCCCACGATCCCGAAGGTGGACAGCCAGGCGATGAGCTCGACGACCCAGGCCCACCAGGCGGCGTGCCCGATGAGCGGCAGCGCGAAGTCGGGACCGCCCAGCACCTGCCCGTAGCCGGCTACGAGCGTGAGGAACAGCAGGGGGAAGGAGACCATGACCAGCCAGTGGGCGGCCTTGACGAAGGGGCGGCCCTTGAAGGCGGTGTGGCCCACAAGCGCCCCCAGCGTGAGCGCCAAGCGCCGGCCGACCGGGCGCAGGCGCTCCGGTGCGGTTGCGCGGCCCACGGCCATGCGGGCGCCAATAGTGCAACAGGCGCGTGCGAAAACTGCGATACCGATCGTCGTAGCGATGACGACGATGACGACACAGACGATCTGCACGGCACTCATCGGGGCGGGTTTCCTCAGGTCTTTGAAGGCAAAGGCGGAAGCGCTGGGAGGCGGCCGGCGGCGCCCCGGAGGGTCGCCTGCGCGGCACACCATTGGCGCTCTACGTCAGCCTACCTGGGGGTCGGCGGGGAGCTGGAAGAGGCAGGTGAGGCGCGGCAGAGGAAAAAGTGTCACGATTGGCGACTTTTCGAGGCGCGGCCATCGGCCGCGAGCTCGACCGGATCCCCGGAGACCGGCTCTGACTTGCGCAGATGCGGCAGCGCCCGGCGCGTGGAGGCGCCTCGCGAACGGTGCGCCAGCTGGAAAAGTCGCCCAGAGTGACACAATGGCATGCGGAACTGGTATGTCGATTCATGCACGTCTCAGAGACGACCATTACCGTGCGGGCCGACGGCTCCAGGAGGCGCGTACCTCCGTTCCCACCGTCCTGCGCCAGCAACAGGCCTGTGACCACCATCAGCGACAGGAGCAACTGTGTCCCCTCGCAAGAAGCCGACTGCCAAGACCCGCCAGTCCACCACACCCCGTAAGCCTGCCGCCCCCAGACCGACGAAGGTGACCCTCTCCCGGGTCAAGAAGATCCTGATCTGTGTCGACGCCCCCGTGATGGTCAGTTGGGATGGGGCGCTCGTGGGCCTGACCGACAACAGTGCCCTGAGGTTCCAGGTGCTCCCCGACCTCCTGACCGTCTCTATCCAATGGCATTCGAAGGCCCCGTTTTACATGTTGGAGGCGCTGTGTATCCTCGTCGAGTCCTGGAACGCCAGTCCGGACAACGATGACATGCTGAGGGCCTATGTCGTCCCCTCGCCGGAGGATGACTCGGTGCTGTTGTGCGCTGCCTCCACACTGCCGGTGTCGGCTGGGATGACTGACGACCAGCTCGGCCACTACCTGCGCGAGGCCATTGACGCGTGCATGTTCTTCGAGGAGTTCCTGGAGGAGACTTTCCCGCAGACACGCTTTGACGACTTCGCCAAGGACGCCGGGATCCAGATACCCGACAGCCCGGAGGAGTTGCTGACCGAGCTGGGCGGGGAACCTGCCGAGGCCGTGAGCCAGCTGGTCGAGCGGGCCCGGGTGCTCCTCGATAATGACATGGACAGTGCCTCCATGCTCCTGACCCAGGCTTCCAGGATTGCCGAGGCCAACGGCCTCGACCCGGTGGAGTTGGGCATCCATGACGTCTTCGCTGCCACGATGGAGAAGGTCCTTGGGCAGCCTGAGATGTTGGGTAGCCGTGAGGAGGCGCTGGGACGGGCCATGCTCGAGGCTCTTAAGGCGGAACGCGACGAACCGGATCACGCCGAAGGTGACGAGTCCGATGGTCCCAACGAGCTTGCCGAGCCGAACATGCTCGACGACGGCCAGGCCGAGGCTGCCATCGCGGACCTGTTCGGACTGAAGGGCCTTGGTCGTGTTCCCTCTCGGCTGCCTGCGCTGACTCTTCCGCTCGTGGTCGAAGCGCTGAACCCCGACTACGACTTCCTGGAGAAGGACGATGCTGTCATCATCCCGATCGGGGATGATGCCTGCGAGTTGGTGGTCGGGGTCGAGGGGACGGAGCTCATTGTGACGGCGCGCTGGAGCGGGATGACCCCGTTGAACCGGGTGCTGGCGTCGATGGCTGCCAATGACTGGAACGTGGTCAGTCATGTGATGGGTGTGCGCACGGGCTTCGCTGACCGAATGGGTGAGGCGATCAGTGACGCAGCCACCGCTGGTCAGGCCCCTCCTCAGGCAGGTGACTCGGTGCTGAAGGCCCGGTCCGATACCGGTGGTGACATCATCGCCCGTGCCTCGTGGTGCCTGGGCGCGGGGGTCTCCAAGGCTCAGATCGTCGCGATGGTGGATGCAGCCGCGGCGGAGGTCGAAGACATTGGCTTGTTCCTCCGCGGTGAGGTCGGCATCTGAGAACGGGGGCCTGGGGCTGAGGCGCGACAGAGGAGAAAGTGTCACGATTGGCGACTTTTCGAGGCGCGGCCATCGGCCGCGAGCTCGACCGGATCCTCAAAAACTGGCTCTGACCTGCGCAGACACCGTGGTTCCGAGTGTGCGGAGGTCTCTCGCGAACGGTGTGCCGTCTGGAAAAGTCGCCAATTGTGACATGGGACCACCAAAATAGTGTGCCGACCCCGCAATGGGGCCGGCACGGAGTCCTCAGGCGCTGATGGCGCGCAGCGCGTAGGGGGAGTCGGGGCGGCGGGCGCTGTACCACTTGGCGGCCTGGCGCAGCCCGAGCTCACGCACCAGGGTGACGGTGGCCCCGGAGATGATGGCGAAGGTGACGATCTCAGCCAGCTTGTAGTTGAGGAGCTGGTCCTCCTCGCGCGGGGCGGGCCGGCCGGAGATCACTCGCCATCCGAGCGCCACGACCTTCTCGGCCACGAACCCGGAGGCGAGCGTGGCCACGGCTGCGGTCGCCTTCCACATGAAGTCGGTGGTCTGGTCGGTCTGGGCGGGGTCCTGTGCGCTCATGAGTCCTCCTTGCGTCCCGGTCGGGCGGCGTCGTGGGTACCTGCGTGCTTGGTGGTGGGGCCGACGGAGTCGGCCCGTTCCGTCCCGATCATGCCGTACCCGGGCCGACGCCGCAGCCAGTCCCGCCCGCGTGGCGCCAACTGCGGGGCCTGGGTGGTCGTGGGGTGAGTCGGTGAGGCGGTGGCTTGGTGTCGATGGTGGAGTGGTTGCCTTGCTGTGTGCAGGTGGGGTGGCGCCAGGCGGTTGGTTGGATGGGGCTGATGGCGGTACCGGCTTTGCTCCACGGGGGAGTGTCGGAGCTTGCTCTACCGGTGTGTCTCGAGGAATGCGCTGCCGAGAATGCTGGTGTGGGGGCATCGCAGAGAGTGTGCAGCCCTGACGACGAGGCCCAAGGCAATGGCTGAAGAACTGCGGTGTAAGAGTGAGGCCACGTGACGTCAACGATTCTAATTGTTAGAACTTTTAAGGATGAGCCTAAGAAGCTCCCAGAAAAATGGACGGCAAGCACCTTGTGCTCGTGGGTGCGCCTTGGTAACTTGGACTGCTGGGGGTTTTTCGGACAGTGCTTGTT
>NZ_KV810912.1:0-510 GCF_001812965.1 Actinomyces sp. HMSC075C01 | reverse complement strand
CTCATCGACCCGCCCCCAGGCCGCCACGGGCCTGGCCGGCGCGAGCACCCGCACCCGCGCCCGCGCTGGCGCCGGTGCTCATCAGGTTGTGGGCGCCGGCGGCTGAGGACTCATCGGTCTCGGCCAGGGCGGACATGGCGTACTTGACCCCGCCGGCGATCTGGTCGGCGCCTGCGGCCCCGTCGCGAGCACCGGCGCTGTGGGCCGCGGCGTAGGCCGCCGCAGCCGCCACCAGCACCCCCGGCCCCAGGTCACCGCCGCTGCCGGGCTCGACACTGACCGACCCCACCGTGGCCGAGCACTCATCAGCCAAGGACACCACCCGCGCCAGCTCCTCGGACACCACCCGCAACACCATCACGAACCACTCCAACCACCCACCCAGGAAGCACCACCATCGTGCCCCCGGGGAGAAGTCTTGTAGGAATCAGGGAACATCACAAAAGTTAACCTGCCGATCAGCAAGCACACAGGGACCAAGGCCCCTGTCCTCATGGGCAGAACTCCCCA
>NZ_KV810911.1:0-256 GCF_001812965.1 Actinomyces sp. HMSC075C01 | reverse complement strand
TGGAAGGACTGACACTGATGACTGCTACTGATGACGACGCACAGAAGGTTCCTACTGGGCATGATGCGGTTGACCGGCTGCGTTCGCAGGGGGCTTTGGACGGCTTGTTCGAGCAGATTGATGTCGGCCAGGTGAAGATGACCGGGGCTGATGGTCTGCTGCCGGCCCTGGTCAAGGAAGCCCTGGAGAGGGGCCTGGCCGCTTGGCTTGAGCGAGCACCTGGGCTATGAAAAGGGCGAGCCGACCTCCCAGGCGC
>NZ_KV810910.1:0-611 GCF_001812965.1 Actinomyces sp. HMSC075C01 | reverse complement strand
GGAGGGGCTTACACAAACCATTGAACACGCTCGAAGAGCACGAAGCAGCTGGTGGACTCCCCCGGCTTGAGCGCCAGCTTGTTGTAGTTGTCCTTGACCTTGTTCTCCACACCGGTGGTGGCCACCCACACCCGGTTGGTGGACAGATCCAGCAGACGCACCCCACCCGCAGCCGGCTCAAAGGCCTTGTAGCCGCCGAGGCGAGACAAAGGCCGGGACCCTTCAAAGACATTGCTGTCCCCGTCAGTGGAGGACTCAGCGATGTCCTTGACTGCGGGGTCGTCCTTGGCCCGAGTCAGCTTCAGGGCCAGCACGGTGGTCTTCGCATCGCGGCGCACCAGCGGCGAGACCTGAAACCCCAGGTGATGACCCATGACGTGAGCGTCGAGCTCCTGCCAGCCCTGCGGCGCACCCGACGCCGCAGGCACGCCCGATGCCTTGCCCGCCGACGCCGAGGCTGTGCCGGCCTGACGCTTCGACCGCCAGGGGAGCTTGCACCCGGCCAGCAGCGGCAAGCCCACACCGGTCAGGATCGATCCGGTCAGAAACACACGACGACGCATCGGGATGGGTCCTTTCAGCTGTTCTTGATGGGGATGTTGGTGAGGCGG
>NZ_KV810909.1:2396-3030 GCF_001812965.1 Actinomyces sp. HMSC075C01 | reverse complement strand
TCATATTCACCTACACCCCATGAATAAGCCTCATGGTGTCCAAATCGGATACAAAGGAGCCCAATCACTTTTCAGCGAGCCCCGCGAACCGCGGAATCATGCGGTTTTGTCAGGCTCACTCAGTGCTCGGTGCCGCCTTTGTATCCGATGTGGACACTCCCCACCGCTCCAAGGCCCTCTGCACGCCCGGAACCACACGGGAGGCCGTTCGCCGGCGTCACCGTTGCCCACACTCACCCGAATCCGGACGGGACACCCCATCTCACCCCGCCACCCCGTCCTTCTCGTGGATCAGCATTGTTCTGTCGGGCTGGCCCGACATCGACCGACCAGGTGGCTGGATCGTGTGGACGATCATGCTCCGACAGCCTGGGTTCATGAGCGCCAACACTTCTCCCTCCCATCGTTTCCAACCCCCGTCGCAGCAGGTCAGACCCATATCTCCCATCCAGTCTCGGGGCCCTGGGCGTATGTGCCCACCTGGATCCTGGCGGCGGCGGCGCTGCCCGGCCTGTACGGGATCGTCCGGGGCATCACGCTGTGGCCAGATCTACCCACCCTGCCGCGTCACCGGGCCTGGCTCGGCTGGACACAGGTGGCGCTGACTGTCGCCTTCGTCGCCGTCTGCCTGGTC
>NZ_KV810909.1:0-2296 GCF_001812965.1 Actinomyces sp. HMSC075C01 | reverse complement strand
CCTGGTCGTCGCCTGGCCCAAGGCCTGAGCCGGCCACGCCTGGCACCGCCTTCGCTCCCCACGCCGCGCCCCGAGACCCTGTCCTCACCGCCGGCGAGCCGAAGGCGTGAAGGCGATTCCGCCCCTCCTCCCCCCATTCACCACCAACTCACGTCCGGAAGGTTGACACCATGACTGATCGCCGTTTGTCCGCGCCCGGTCTCGCCCGGCACCTGCTGGCCCCGATCGCCGCCCTACTGGGGCTGGTGGCGGGCCTGAGCGTCCTCATCCTGCCCTCCCCCGCACCAACCACCGCCGACCCGACCACGTTCTCCGCCGAGCGCGCCATGACCTCCATCAACCGCCTCGCCGACGAGCCGCACAGCGTCCTGCGTCGCGAGGCGCACGACCGGGCGCGCGAGGACGTCATCGGCATGTTCACCGACCTCGGCTACACCCCCACAGTGCACTCCGACCCGCTGTTCGACCTCAGCAACCCAAGGGCGAAAGAGACCTTCGATGCGCTGTCCGCCGAACAGCAGGCGGAGTTCAAGGAAACTCCAGCCGAGACGATCGTCGTCGACGTGCCGGGGAAGTCCGAGCGCACCATGGCGCTCATGGCCCACTACGACTCGGCCATAGGTGCTGAGCCGGACGGAGACAGCGTGCGCCTCACTGCCGGGGACTCCCACGGGGCGGGTGATGACGGCTACGGCGTGGCCGTCATCGTCGAGACGCTCCGGGCTCTCAAGGCCGAGGGGCGCCAGCCGGAGAACTCGCTGAAGATCGTCATCACCGACGCCGAGGAGGTCGGCCTCCTCGGCGCTACCAACGAGATGCGCCACCACCGCGCCGACTACGAGAACGTCGACCTCGTTCTCAACCTCGAGGCGCGCGGCACGAGCGGTCCGGCGCTCATGTTCGAGACCTCCGCGAACAACAGCGCCGTCACCGGCTACTTCCTCAGCCACGTGAAGCAGCCCGTGACCAGCTCGCTATTCCCCTCACTGTATGCGCGCATGCCCAACCTCACCGACATGACCGTCCTCATCCCCGAGGGCTTCACGGTGCTCAATATTGCGGCTATCGGGAACGCCGAGCACTACCACCACGCCACGGATGCCCCACGCTACGTCGACCACTCGACCGTCCAGCACTACGGCGACCAGGTCCTCGGCCTCACCCGGGCCTGGGCCTTCGACGGGCAGGCCCCCACGCTGACAGCCGACGGCGACCTTCACTTCTTCCAGCTGTGGCGGGGACTGACGGTGCGCTACCCGGCGGCGGTCGAAACAGGGCTGGGCTGCCTGGCCGTCATCGCGGCCCTCGGCGCCGTCGCGGTACGGGCCAGGTCGCTGCGCTGGAAGCGGGTCCTGGGCAGCGTCTGGGGCCTGACCTGGCGAGCCGTGTCCGTCTCCGCCGCTGCGGGGCTGGTGCAGCGTGGCGCGATGGCCATGGGGTGGGCACCCATCTACGGAGACGGGCCGAACCCGCTGCTGGTGTGGATGTTCGCCAGCGGGGCCCTCATCGGGGCCGGGCTCACGGCGCACTTCGTGGTGCGACGCTGGAAGGAGGGGATCGGGCAGGAGACTCTCGCCGCGGTGCTGCTCCTGCTGGCAGCCGCCTGCGTGCCGCTCATGGTGCTGGTACCCGGCACCGCCTACGTCTTGGTCCTCACCACGCTCGCCCTGGCGCTGACCGCACTGGCGCCACAGCGGATGCGGCCAGTGGTCGGGGCCCTGGCGGCCTTTATCAGCGTGGTGATCTTCGCACCCATGATCCTGCTCATCCACGAGATGCTCAGCCTCAGCGCGGTGTGGGTGACCGTGTTCTTCGCGATCGTGCCGGTGGCGCCGCTGGCACTCGTGCTCCTTCAGGCAGGTTCCCGGCGCGCCCAGCACACCACCGCGCGGACCAGCAACAGACCTGACACCGCTCTCAACGACGCTGCCGCTGCAAGTCCGGTCGCCGCGACAGCATAGGGCGACGTGATGGCATAAGACGACGCAGAAAGGAGCACCCGCGAGCACAGGATCTTCGGGGCCTCGGACCACTCCTGGTGAGCGGTCCGAGGCCCCGACCTGTTGAGCAGAGTAACTCAACAGCCCGAGCCGGCAACGACAGGGGCTGGTGCATGAGTCTCTTTCCGGGGTTTTCCACAGGGTGGCCTCTAGGCCTGGTCATGGAGCGTTGGGGCAGGTAGTGTCAATACACCGCTTGGACGGGCAGTGCCGCCCGGCCGGGCGGGATATGGAGTTGTTTCGGCGGCGAGGAGGCTTCCGCGATGAGTGCGTCCCTACGATCTGCTGCGCCCATA
>NZ_KV810908.1:0-1314 GCF_001812965.1 Actinomyces sp. HMSC075C01 | reverse complement strand
GAAAGCACCCAGCACCAGAAGGTGCATTAAGACTCGATGTCCTCAGCGGCCCAGCCGTCACGGCGAGCCTGTCAGAAAGCACCCAGCACCAGAAGGTGCATTAAGACCAATGACAATGACGTCATCTGTCTCGTCATCCTCACGTCAGAAAGCACCCAGCACCAGAAGGTGCATTAAGACATGACGGTAACGAGCGGGACGCGGTCCTCGTCGTCCAGTCAGAAAGCACCCAGCACCAGAAGGTGCATTAAGAGGCCGCCCGGCGGTCGACGCCGTCGTGAGCACCGGTCAGAAAGCACCCAGCACCAGAAGGTGCATTAGGACAGCATGAGACTTCTCGATCATTGCCTCCCAAGTGGCAAGCCAGAAAGCACCCAGCACCAGAAGGTGCATTAAACCCACATATTCCCTGTCCACAGGTCGTTGATCTTGAGACTAGATAGCAACTCGCACCAGAAGGTGCATTAGGACGTCATAGTTGTTCACTATGACCCCTCCTTGCACGTAGCACCAGACGGCGCATTAAGACCAGATCCCTCCGAGGATCACGCACAGCTTGTTGGGTCAGAAAGCACCCTGCACCACAAGGTGCATTAAGACTCAAAGGCGCGGCGTCGATACTCCTCAGGTGAGATCAGAAAGCACCCAGCACCACAAGGCGCATTAAGACTTGTGCAATTCGCTCAGCTTTGTACTCCTCCTGGTGCGTCAGAAAGCACCCAGCACCAGAAGGTGCATTAAGACTTGTCAAGCAGGACGCTGATTCCATCCTAATTGCGGGTCAGAAGGCCCCCAGCACCACAAGGTGCATTAAGACCAGTTGCCATCCGCGAGGCCGTACCAGAACACCGCATCAGAAGGCACCTCGCACCAGAAGGTGCATTAAGACACCAACGGCAGCAGAGAGCATCTCAGATACTCCAAAAGTCAGAAAGCACCCAGCACCAGAAGCTGCATTAAGACATTGGCCCTCCTTCTTTGTTGATGTGTTTAGTCAGTAGTCAGAAATCACCCAGCACCAGAAGGCCTATTGACGGGACTTACAGTCCACCCTCATCTCCTTAACGAGCTGAGCGGCCAGGCGGCTAGGCGGAGGAAGTGCTCTTGACGTCGAGTCCGGGGCTCGACTCCTCCGCCACCACAACAGGCTGTGTCTGCAGTCACAGGCGGGAACGTCGACCTTTTGGCTTGACGTCGTTGGAAGCTGGTGGCTGGAGGTGCTCGAGGGGGCGTCGGTGGCGCTTGGCGTCAGGATGCCGAAAGGTGGTTAAATAGGAGCAGTGCTGGCCGGTCCCGCGGGGTGCTTGCGGAGCC
>NZ_KV810907.1:0-527 GCF_001812965.1 Actinomyces sp. HMSC075C01 | reverse complement strand
ACGAAGACCCACCAGAACCCGACGCACCCTCCTGGGTGATAGTCTCACTCATTTCTCCACGAACAGTAGGGGTGTTGTCCTGATTTTCGACAGTGTAACTTCCCTTTGTTTCAGACGGTAAAGCCAGGGAGTCACTTCCAATCACCAGTAAAATAATGGAGGTTAAGGTGATGCTTAAAGCGGCAATGTGGCGACTCATTTTTGTTCGACTCTTACTCCGCCGATCAGCCAACGGCCATTGATGTAGCGTACAGCAAAGTCTAGTGTTTCATTCTCGGTTGGGCTTGATGTTTCAGTGGTTGCCCCACCTCCTGGGTGAGACGCAATCATTTGACGACTCACAGTGGCTTCAACTCTATTGTAGTCGTATCCTTCAAGTTTATCGTAATACCGAATGTTCGTGATCTCTTGTTCCCACTTGTCATTCCAGCCCCCTGCTTTGTGAAGGTTCGTTGCGTTGTCGATGGCTGATTGACAGAATTTGCAACTGTCTTCGCTCATGGCGGCGAACTCGGTGGTGTTGCCGG
>NZ_KV810906.1:0-224 GCF_001812965.1 Actinomyces sp. HMSC075C01 | reverse complement strand
CCGGCAACACCACCGAGTTCGCCGCCATGAGCGATGAACGCTGCAAGTTCTGCAAGTCCACCATCGACGACGCCAACGACATTCACAGTAAAGGAGGATGGGCCGACAAGTGGGATCAGGAAATTGTCGGAATAACTTACTACGAAAAGCTAGAAGGCTACAACTACAACAGAGTCAAGGTCATCATTAACTACGGAGCGATGGCCTCCTACTATGGCGACGGG
>NZ_KV810905.1:0-313 GCF_001812965.1 Actinomyces sp. HMSC075C01 | reverse complement strand
CTACGGAGCGATGGCCTCCTACTATGGCGACGGGAAAAATCCAACCACATCCGAACCAACAAATAATCAAGAGGTTAACTTCGGAGTTCGATACAATAATGGCAGATGGATGGTTGGAGCCGTTGAGGTGGTTTCGAAATGAAATTGAAAATACACAGCATTACCGCTGCAATAGTTTTGGCTCTAATTCTTACAGCCCCCTCCCTCAGAGCTGAAGGTCAGGCCGACAACACTCCCGGGACGAGACTAGGAGCAAGAAACCTCGACGGTGGCAGCGAGGCCTACGGGGAGGTGACTGAGACCGTCCCTCAGG
>NZ_KV810904.1:0-4917 GCF_001812965.1 Actinomyces sp. HMSC075C01 | reverse complement strand
GGGTGACCCGCCTGTCCAAGGAGGTAGCCGACACGGTCCTGTCGGCCAGGAACCTCAAAGACCTGCTGAGCAAGGCGAACCGCCTGTTCGACGACGTCGGGACTGCTTTTTCTCGCATGGCCTCTCAGGTTGGTGAGAGCGCGGCCAAGAGAGTGGATGATCTCGCCCGGAGCGCTCAGCACCGGATCGAACGGCTCGGCGACTTCCTGACCAACCCCCAGTACGCGCTGGCCGGCGCCCCGGGCATCAGCATGCGCCGGGCCGGCGACATGGGGAAAGCCAAACCCACTGTATACAGACCCAGCAAAGCTCCCACACCCCCCAAGACCCCACGCCCCAACCCCAACGAAGGCCGCTGGGGAGTAAAACTCGACGAAGCCCCAGCCAAGTCCGACCCCAAACCAACCACCAGCGGTGGCGAAGGTACCCCGCCCAAGGGCGGAGGTGACGGAAAGGGCGGCGGCGGAAGCGACCCAATGAGCGGCCCAGTCGTCTTCTATCCTCCCAAAAACCCAACGGCGGCTGAGATTCAGGAGGTTGACGATTACGTTGCTGGCTGTAACCGAGCACTTGAAGCCAATGCACTGTCGCCAACCGGGAGAGTCGCCACCACAAAGAGTTCTCTTGCCAAAGAGGCACAGGATGCAGCGGCACGTGAAAGGAAAGCACATCCCGAATTGTATTCGGGTGGCAAAGTTGCCGGTCACGTTCCTGACACTGGATGGGGGCGAGGCCCGGAGCCGCACGAGTGGCAGGCGATGACACGCAGGGTGAATTCCAGTCTGGGAGGACAGAATAAGCGCTATCCTGTAGGGTACAAACCGACGATATTCCTTCGCGGGGATTGGGAGTGAGACATGTCTGATACGAACACTGGCGCGTCCAGTGGAGCGAGTCAAGGCGTTCCCGGGTGGACGTGGCCGGACTACATCGGCTGGGGGTGGATGATTAACCAGGCACGGATGGAGGCCGACTGGAAGGGCCTGTGGGACTACGCGCTACCACACGTGCACGCCACGGAGGAGACCGTGGCCAGCACCGAGGCCCAGCTGGGCTTCCGCCTGCCGGAGTCCTACCGAGGCTTCCTCCTGGCCTCCAACGGCTGGCCCTACTTCTACCTGGACATGACGGCCTTCTCCACCTCCGACCTGCTGGGCGGCGAGCTGCACGAGGCCGGCCAGACCCAGCTGGAGCTGGAGGAGTGTGTCGAGGCCATGGCCGCTGACGGTGTCATCGCCGCCGACCACTTCCCCATAGCCGCCTCTTTGGTCCAGACTGACGTCGCCCTCATGGGAAAGCCCGGCACCCCGGCGGAGGGGACCGTCTCCTGGGTGCGCAATGGAGAGGTGATTGAGCGTTATGACGACTTCCTGGACTACTACCTGTCCATGATGGAGCTTAACAAACAGGAGACGGAGACCATCCGAAGGAAGGACGGCCCCAAGCCTGACGGCGTGCCTCATGCTGTCATCGGCCGTCCCGGCAGCCCGCCGGTCTTCGAGCACGCCCGCCGCGACGACCTGTAGAACCGACATAAGCAGCTCTCTCCACTCGAATTCAGCTGAGGTGCCCCTTTCTCCTACCCGGCCGTACACCACCCCCGCAGGAACATAGATACCCGCTGAAAGCCGGGGAGCAAGCCGTCAGCCTTGTGGTGCTGGGGTCAAGTCGAGACAACCGACTTGACCCCAGCACTACAAGGCCTTTCCCCTCCCACCACGGGCCAACAGACCGCTCGTCGCAACCTTAAAACAATGAGGCTTATTCACAGCACCCGCCAAAGGCGCTCTGACCTGCGCAGATGCTGGAGTCGGCTAGCCCTGTGAATAAGCCTCAATGTCCTGCGCACACCTAAACAAGGTCACTTCTACCGTCAGGTGGACGGCAAGTTCCACTATGTCACTGACGAGCACGCGCGCACCACACACATGGAGGTCGACGGCGAGATGTCACCCAAACCTAAGGACGTGGACGGCGTCCGTTCCACTGACACCCAGCGGCGAGTCAATGCCGACGGCAGCGCCCTACCCGGCGAGCACAATGGAGGACATATTGCTGGCACGCAGTTCTATGGTCCACCTGAGAAGATCAACGTGGTGGCGATGCTCAAGGAAGTCAACCAGGATATTCCTGGCAGCAAACTCAAGTCCTATCATGTACTGGAGTCCAAAATCGCCGAAAAACCGGAGAACTACCAGAACTTTGCCGCAGACTTCGAGTACCGGAATCCAGTTAACCCCGACCTCGTCGGCAGCGAGCGAGTCCCCACTAGGTTCACAACATCATGGACGGACGCTCAAGGAAACCCGCACGGAGAACGTTTTATTAACGTTAAAGCAGGCCCTATAGAGAGGGAGAGATAGACGATGGGAATCGAGCAGAAATTGGTCACAGAAGTATTTTCCCGAATTGAGAAAATAATGCGCGACCTGCTCGCCGAAACGGGCGGAGAACGCATTGAGGTTGAGTCGACTGCGATCGCAATCGTTGGACAGGAGGCGATATGGATTACCACAAACGGGAAACGTTCACCGATTCGAAATCCTAGTAAACTGAGTTTTGCAGTAGATGACCTGCGTGAAGCTCAGGTGGATCCTCATCGGGGTGCGTGGACATACTCGCGCCTGTGGATGGAGGCTGCTGATGGTGTGCTGCATCAGGAGTCGGACTGGATGCGTGAGCCAGTCATTGACGGAGATCCCGCTGGCGATCACGACGCTGCATACGAGTTGGATCGCCATCCTCGGGATCCTGAGTTCATCCCGGAGTGGATGGCGACCAAGGCAGCCGCCTTCCACAAGAAGGAGGAGGCCCGAGCACGACGTCGCGAACGCGACCGAGCCCGCCGGGAACGCAAGAAGGCCGAAGCCGCCCAAGCCGCCCAGGAGGCTGCCACGAACACGCCGAATACCAGCAAGGACGATCAGTAGCGGGCCTGGTGGGGCACCGGCGCCGCCGGTCTCACCTGGGCGCCCCTGGTGCCTCTGCCTGCCCCGCGATGGGTTCCCCGGCCTTCCTCGGCCGCCGGCTACTACCGGCCTGCTTTGGCGGTGCGTGGCCGCACCGGTCAGCCTGGGGTGGTGATGGCCGGGGTGGGCCGGTAGCGTGAGTGGTCCCTGGCCGAACTGGTGCCGGACGACCTGTTGTTAGCTGCGTCCCTGCGTTACTTCTTGAGCGGGGCGCATTGGATGATGAATGGAGAGCAGTGATGGAGAGCAGTGATGACGCAATGGTCCTTTGAGGCCCAGATGCAGGCCGCGCAGGCGATCGCCGACCAGTGGGGTGGGTGGATGCGGTCCACCGGCGCCGATGAGGTCGTCGCCGAGTTCGAGGCCGTCGGCCCCCGCGCCGCAGTGAGCAGCCAGGTGCTGCACCAGGGCCAGTGGATGAACAACGCCCTGCCGATGGAGCTGGTGAGCCTGGGCTTGAACCTGCGCACCGCGATGGGGCGCCCCGGCGGCGGTGCGTGGACCTGGGCGAGGCTGTCCATGAGCAGCTCACAGGGCTACAAGCTCGTCTCCGACTTCAACTACGACCGCGAGCCTGACCTGGACCCGCCCTACACGGCCCAGGACGTCACCCAGGAGCTCCAGGCCTTCCCCCGCACCCCAGACACCACCCCCGACTGGATGCGCATCAACCACTAGAACCAGCCCTGCCAGGTATTGCGGCTGTGGCACCTCGCTGACCAACCACCCGCGGTGGGGGCCGAGCCCTTCCGGCCCGGCCCCCACCGTCTCGCATCAGCACGCGGTGGCTGCGGCCGCCTCGACGTGGACGAACATCGCCCACCAAGCTGAACTCGTACTCGTGGTGCACGACCTGTCCCGCGACGCGATTGCCACCGTCATCAGCAAGATCGGCTCCAAGTCCACCATCGGAGAACTCCCTGCAAGTCAGACAATCCCCTGGGCGGCGTTCTCAGTGGCCGCCGACAACAGTGTGTCGCCAAATAACCTCGCCGTCGTCAAAGTGGACGACAGACAGACCGTTAATGTCACCGAGATTCACGTAGAAAGCTCCAAAACAATGAGATATTTCGCTCGCGAGACGAACGGCGAGAGCGGCCCCAGAGAGAGTTTCTTCATGCCGCAGACTCCGCAGGAGTTTGCGAAGCGGGTGGCACGGAGCCTCACTTCCCCCCAGTTTCTGGACGGGAAGTACGTGTTCTCTATTGTGGTGTGGGCTCTTCCTGAGGGAGCATCGCACGTTGACGATGTTCCTCGTTCGTCTCCGGCGCGGGCTACGTACATCCAGTGCGGTGGGTCCACGGAGGCGATGACCATCGAGATCCGGGTGACTCACGACGACGACTCCTACGAGCACTACACGGTGGCTCGTGAGCCTGTCACCGACCCTGAGGCGTGGACCACGGTGTCCTGGGACAACGGGAATCCCGAGCCCTTCACCATCCAGGTCCATCCCGAAGAGGTCTTCACCGGCGAGCAAGCAGTCCCCGTCTTCCGAGCCTACATCGAGGAAGGCGCCCTGCCACCAGCCGAGCTGCTACGCAGGATCGACGTCTAACCACCAGCCACCACTGTGGCCCCGCACCCACCCAGTGCGGGGCCACAGTCTTACTGCGCCGTCGACGCCTCAGACTCCCACCACACTGACGAACAGTCCCACTTACCACCCCCAACCCCTTGAGGAGTTGAAGACTGTCTGGTTCTCGCCTGTTGGAGGATGGTGCCGATCTGAAGGAGGCGTTTGAGTCCAAGAGCTGGGTCGCCGGTGGTCTGGGGACGGTGGCCACAGCCGCTGACGCGGCTGCGGCGGCGATCGACCCCCTGGGTGAGGCCCTGTCTGCTGGAGTGGGGTGGGTCATTGAGCACCTGTCGCCTTTGAAGGACTGGCTCAATGAGCTTGCCGGTGACAGTGATGCGGTGGCTGCGGCTGCCTCGACGTGGACGAACA
>NZ_KV810903.1:0-1044 GCF_001812965.1 Actinomyces sp. HMSC075C01 | reverse complement strand
CTAGATGATTGATTCCAAGGGGATTGGTTAGTGGTCGTAGGGGGTCAGGGAGCGTAGGTGGGGGTTGCTGGTGTTGTCGTTGTGCCAGATGGCGGCTGTCAGGGCCAGGATGCGTTGGGCGACGCGCGTGGTGACTCCGGTGGGGGTACGCCCGTTGTGGCGCTCGAGCCCGAGTTGGTCCTTGAGGGTGTCGAAGACGGACTCGATCCTCTGGCGCAACGGGCGCAGGAGACCAGCGCCGGGGCGCGGGGCCTCGTTGCGTGCGGCTGGGCGCAGCAGGGTCAGCCCTGCCTGGTTCAGGTCATCCTCCAGGTCCTTGGAGCGGTAGCCCTTGTCGGCGATGATCGTGCGGGCGCTGGTGGGCGCCAGGTGCTCGAGCATGCTGCGCAGGACCTCGCGCTCGTCCTGGCCCGGGCTGGTGACTGCCCAGGCCACCGGAAGACCGTGAACGGTGCACACCAGGTGCAGGCGCAGGCCCCAGAAGAAGCGTGAGTGCGAGGCGCAGTACCCGTAGCCGGCCCAGCCGGCCAGGTCCGAGCGCATCACGGTGGGCCGGGAGCGGGCGCATTCGATGGGGGTGGAGTCGACCAGGTGCACGTCGTCGGTGTAGACGCTGGTGGTGGTGGCCAGTGCGGCCGCCAGCCACCCGATGGTGCCGGCCAGGGCGCGCAGGCGCTTGTTGTAGCCGGACTGGCCCGGGATGTAGGGGAACATGCCGGTCAGGTGCTTGCGGGCGTAGCGCAGGAAGCGTCTTTCGGTGTTGATGCCCACCAACGGTGCGATGGCGGCCAGGGTGAGGACCTCGGCGTCGGTGATCGTCGGGGCGATCCCCACCCGCGGGCGGGACGGAGTGATCTCGGGGTGGGCCTTCAACAGGTCGTCAGCGGTGACGTACAGTGCGGTGGCGAGGGTCTCCAGGTCGGTGTCCACTTTCTCAAGCTCCCAGCGCGAGGAAACGGTTCTAGCAGCACCGATCCTGCGGGACCCTCGCCCCTACCCCAAGCCCCCACACCGACCCACACCCCTTGGAATCAATCATCTAGG
>NZ_KV810902.1:1923-5815 GCF_001812965.1 Actinomyces sp. HMSC075C01 | reverse complement strand
ACTCCCCCAGTCCGAGAAACACCACGCACCCCAGGGCCTATCCAGGCGGGTCCACCGTCTTGGACGTGTTCCCGCTCCTAGTACTGCCGTGTGCTTGGGTGATCGGCTCGCCCTTGTCGTAGCCCAGATGCTCGCTCAAGCCAAGCGGCCAGGTCCTTCTCCAGGGTTTCCCTTGGTGCAGGGCCGGCAGCAGGCCATCAGCCCCGATCATCCTCACCTGCCCGGCACCAGGTCTGCTCAAACAAGCCGTCCTGAGCCCCAGCCGAGCGCACCTGGTAGACCACATCCCGCCCACCAGCAGAAGCCCTGTCGTCATCACCGGTAACAGCCATCAGTGCCAGTCCCTCCACAAGGGCTCACACAAGCCATTGAATACGATCGTTAGAGGCTGAGAGCATGCCGGCGTCGGCGACAATGACGAGCTCCTCGTGCCGTGAGCAGCCTGGAAAGCCTCCACGACGGGGATGATCGCGGTGGTCTCGGCCCGGTTGCTCTTCCAGCAGCCGACCTGGAGGGGGAACTTGTGACGGTCGACCAGCAG
Organism: Actinomyces sp. HMSC075C01; assembly: GCF_001812965.1. Lineage (NCBI taxonomy): Bacteria > Bacillati > Actinomycetota > Actinomycetes > Actinomycetales > Actinomycetaceae > Actinomyces > Actinomyces sp. HMSC075C01. The sequence continues at coordinate 5,274 of NZ_KV810902.1, read as the reverse complement.
GCCCACGATGCTCTGCGGATCGACTCTCCTCTCCTTGGAGTAACCCGTCTGCCGCAGGCCGTCCTCACGCTCAGCCTCGAAGTAGAGCGTGGTCACCCCTGCAGGCACAGGGCCAGTATCCTGGTGGCGATGACGTGATCGAACAGGGCCTGAGAGATCGCCTCCCGGTAGCTCCGCTCGACACAACGTCCCAGGGAAAGGTCCGTACGCTGACCGCATCCATGCCCAGATCACCCAGGACACGGGGGACCTGGGCCCTGGAGGACGGCTCAATCAAACGCGCCAGCACCATCTGCTCAAAAGCCCGATCACCCCGACCGCCTCGCCCAGCCCCAGGCGGGTGTAGGCCCCGTGCAGGACCTCCCGCAGCAGAGCCAAGCGCTTGGCCTCCACGTGGTACCCACCGGGCCGGTACGTCTGGTGACGGTTCCAGGGACTCCAGGTCCGGCAGCCCCTGGCACTGCCAGGCAGCAATCTTCTGCCGCCCAGCCTCCATCAGGGCAGCCAGCTCGGCCTCGTCGTGGGCAGAGCCCCAGGTGCTCCACAATCCGGCGTACGCCGTCCTCCTTGACCGCGATTTGCACCGCCATGGTCCCCGAAGCAGTCCTGACCTTGCGCAGAAACGGGCTCACACCAGCTCACCATACGGCCTCTTAGTGCCCCAACAGCCCCCAACACCGCTATACCAACGAAAACTCACACCGACCTCCCCGAAACCCACCAAAGTGTCATGAGTCAAGGTAGGCGGCGAGCAGCGCCTGGGGCAGGTTGCGCCCCAGGGTGGTCAGAGCCAGACGCACACAGGAACAGGCCCAGCACCCGGGCCCCGACCACCGGCAAATCGGGGTTCTCTGTGTAAATCCTCTCGCACAGGTCCACAACCTCGATGCAAGTGATCCTCGTGCCACTACGTTGAGTCGACTTAGACACCAAAACTCTCCCAAGAGCAACGCCACCTTACTTAGCGACACACACCCCTTTAAAACATTCTAAACACCCCATGAATAAGCCTCCTTTATCCCACTTTCAGCATCCCAACAATTAAAACTCGATATCTCTCAAGACATGCACATTTTTAAACAATCGATACCGAAGAAAATGGGTCATCGTCAGCGTCATTACATGGGAGGTACTCAATCTCGTCCACGACTTTCTTAACCCGATCTTGTCCGTAAAGTTCCACAAGCAACGCCACTGTCATATCCAGGCCAGCCATCACCCCAGATGAAGTCCATCGATTTCCATCATGCACCCATCTAGCACGAGAAACCCAGGTCACATCACAACCAAATTGTTTAACCCAGGAAAATGCCCGCTTATTTGATGTAGCTCTACACCCGTCGAGCAGGCCAGCCGATGCAAGTATCGCCGCTCCAGTACAGACGGAGGCGATGACACTAGCCCCCTCACCCCATCGCCGGAGGCGGGAAAGGAATACTTTGTCATGAACTATTCTCCGAGCCCCCCTCCCTCCAGGGACGAGAATGATGTCGCTTTCGATCACATCATCATATGCTCTTGTTGCCGCAACACTTACACCTCGATAACTTCGCACACCACCGACGTGCGCCCCCACCATAGTGATACCAAGTTCAGGGAAACGCGACATCAGTCCGACCGGACAGCAGGCGTCGAGCAGTTCGAAATCTTCAAACAGAACTACAGTCACACTGAATTGCTTTTTTATAGACATAAAGAAACCTCGAAGATGCGAAGACTATTGAACGACGGAGCGACATCTACCGGAAGAGAATCAACCACTTTCCCGACAAGATCTGCACCACCTAGTTAACTAGATTCTCAATCAGTAGATAACTGATTTAAGGAGTCTAATAACTGCGTGAGGCTATGGTGTTCGTGACGCGGGTTGAGCGGCATGTGTTTGGTCATGATAGGCAGAAGCGTAGGAGCAATGGTAGTTGTAGTAGGAGGTCCATGCTGCGATGGCATCGTCACGACACTGTCGCTGGAGAGCAGTAGGTGCTGACGTAGAGGCGCTTCCTGACTAGGATACGACTGCGGCGCTCGTCTTCGCCATCTTGGTGGGTTAAGAAGGGAAGGATCCTCCGACACTCCGAGGTGAAGGAGCTAGCGACCGCGGTGAAAACTTTGACCCGGTAACTGGCCTCGTTGCCGGTGCAGGGGGTCGGCAAAGTCGGTGGGTGAGGGTGTCTGAGCTGGTTTGACGGGGTGGTGTGTCGCTGGGACGGGGGCGCGGGCCCCGCAGGGACGATGAGTGGTGCTTAATCAATCCCTTCGTCCTGGGAGCCCGCGCTGATGTCATCTTCCACCACGAACGCCTTGTCGCGCCAGCCTCTGGTCCAGGTTCTCAGGAGCGTCACCGACCCCCGGGACAGGCGGGGTGTGCGTCATGACCTGCTTACGGTGCTGTCTCTGGCTGTGACGGGGGTGCTGGCCGGCTGTCGCAGCCTGACTGCGATATGGGAGTACACCACCGACCTGACCGCCGCCGACCTGGAGGCCCTGGGACTGGAGGCGGGGCAGGATCTTCCGTCGGAGTCGACCATCCGCCGGGTCCTGCAGGGCCTGGACCCCGGAGGTCTTGATGCCCACCTGAGGTCCTGGTTGTGCACACGCACCGGCAGCATCGAAGGAAGAACAGTCATTGCGGTGGACGGCAAGACCATGCGCGGGGCTCGTCAGGGGCAGGTGCCTGCCTCATCTCCTGGCCGCTTTGGACCACGCCGCCGGCGCGGTCCTGACCCAGCAGCGGGTGGAGGACAAGTCCAACGAGATCCCCGCGCTCAGGGAGCTTCTCGAACCCTTGGACCTGGAAGGGGTGGTGGTGAGCGCCGATGCGATGCACACCCAGGTGGACACCGCCGAGTGGATCCGCGATCAGGGTGGCCACTACGTGCTGACGGTCAAGGGCAACCAGAAGACCCTTCGCAAGACGCTCAAGGCGCTGCCCTGGAAGAGTGTCCCGTCCGTCTCGAGCGTCGACACCGGTCACGGTCGGCGGGTGCGGCGTACTGCCAAGGCGATTGAGGCTCCCGCCTGGGTGGACTTCCCCGCCGCTGCGCAGGTGGTCCAGCTCCGACGCACCAGGACCATCAAGAGCAGGAAGCATGTTGAGGTGGTCTACCTGATTTGCTCCCTGCCTATGACCGATGCCCAGCCCGAGGTCGTCGCGGCCTGGATCCAAGGGCACTGGGGAATCGAGAACCGTCTCCACTGGGTCAGGGACGTGGTCTTCGATGAGGACCGCCACCAGCTACGCACCGGCAACGGCCCACAGGTCATGGCCACCCTGCGTAACCTGGCCATCAGCCTCATCCGACTCTTCCACGGCACCGGCACCTCCATCGCCAGCACCACCAGATCCCTGTC
>NZ_KV810902.1:0-1823 GCF_001812965.1 Actinomyces sp. HMSC075C01 | reverse complement strand
AGCACCACCAGATCCCTGTCACGACAACCCAAACGAGCCATCAGACTACTCACCCAAACCCCCACCTAAACCGACTTTGCCGACCCCCTGGTTGCCGGTGACGACGCGCATGTACGAGCCTGGCGATGAAGAAGGCGAGGGCGTTACCTGGGAAAGGACGATTGTTTCGGAACCTTCTCATCTCATCATCGAGGACCTCGGCGCAGACCAGCTGGGAAAGGTTGTCAATTGCGGCGGTCAACTGGTCCGATCGACCATCATTCTTAGAACCTATTGCGAACAGGCAGGGTCGGTGGCAGAGGCCCGCAAAGTCGGTCTATATGGGGATTGGGTGAGTAACTTGATGGCTCGTATTGGTCGTCTTGCCAGGGGCCTGCTGGTTGTTACAACGGAGGCACTGGGCCCGTGGAAGAGGCGGATGAGGTTGAAAGCCAGGTTAAACAGCGCAGCCATAGTCTCGGGACAGTTGGCGGTGCGCAGTTGGTGTCGATCCTCGTAAAACGATATTTCGGACCCAGCGGGGCCAGTCCTCTATTCGCCAGTGGCCCCGGACCAGACTGCGCCCTGCTAGGGCTGAGCATCGATCACAAGCAGGGAACAGATCAGGTGCACCACCTCCACTGACCTCCCCTTGCTGCTGCTGTTTTGCCCATATTCTTAGGGAATTTGTTGTCCTGGCGTGTCGAACATGGAGTTTTATTCATGGGGTTTAGGTGAATATGATCCCGAGGACTGCTGTAACGGTTATCTGGAAAGTTTCCGATGATCCTCTGTGGCCGGTATGCAGGATCCTCCAGGTCCTTGGGTGTTCGCGATGACCCTTTCGATCTCGTATCTGATCTGGTCGACGGTTCGGTTATATGTCTTGTCGTCGGGGGGTGAAGGGGCAGTTTCGCGGGTTTTCTCCTCAGGGTGATCATGCCCAACCCGATGTATCCCTGGTCGCCGATATGTGAAGGAGGACTCACCTGACTCGTGACACCTTGGTGGGTTTTCGGTGACTCGGCGTGAGTTTTCGTTGGTATTGCGGTGTTGGGGGTCTGGTGGTGGGGCACTAAGAGCCCGTATGGTGCGCTGGTGTGAGCCCGTTTGTGCGCAAGGTCAGGACAGCCTCGGGGGCCACGGCTGTTCAGATCGTGTCCAAGTCCGGTGGTGTGCGCCGGATCGTGGAGCACCTGGGGTCAGCCCACGACGAGACGGAGCTGGAGGTCCTGCTGGAGGCCGGACGGCAGAAGATCGCTGCCTGGCAGGGCCAGGGGCTGCTGGACCTGGAGTCTCTGGAGCCGGCACCGGGATGCACCAATCTGGCCAGGACCATGGTGGAGTCCAAGCACTCCAGGTTGTTGTGGGAGGTCCTGCACGGCGCCTACAGGCGTCTGGGCCTGGGTGAGGCGGTCGGGGGTGATCGGGCCTTTGAGCAGATGGTTCTGGCGCGTCTGGTCGAGCCGACCTCCAAGGCCCAGGTCCCCCGGGTGCTGGGTGATCTGGGCGGAGGTAAGTCAGCGTGCGGACCTTGTTCCGCTCCCTGGGGCGCTGCGGGCAGCGGGGCTACCGCGAGGCGATCTCTCAGGCCTTGTTCGAGCACGTCACCAACACCTCCGGTCTGGCCCTGTGCCTGCAGGCGTCACCACGCTGTATTTCGAGGCTGAGAAGGAGGACGACCTGCGGCGGGTGGGTTACTCCAAGGAGAGGCGGGTCGATCCCCAGGTCATTGTCGGCCTGCTGGTCGACCGCCGTGGTTTCCCCCTGAGAATCGGGTGCTGGGAAGGGAACAAGGCTGAGACCACCAGAGCGTGTTCAATGGTTTGTGTAAGCCCCTCCGT
>NZ_KV810901.1:0-854 GCF_001812965.1 Actinomyces sp. HMSC075C01 | reverse complement strand
GTGCCCAGGATCGTGGTGGTCTGATACCGGGGGGTGGGGTTGGTGTAGACGATGAAGGCCATGGAGATGATGACCTTGGGTCCTGGGGGCTGGCGGGTGATACCTGAGCCGGAGGCGATGAGGGTGGCGGCCTGGCGGGTGGTGATCGTGATCGTGCGGGGGTCGGTGCCGGTGGGCTGGTCGGGCTGGGTGGGGCGGTGGAGGTTGGCCAGGTTGCACTTGAACTTATCCAGCCCGTACTCGTCCTTCTCAGGCGAGCACTCCCGGTGAGACTGCTCCTCCCACATCGACGGATCCGAGGCCGTCACAGACGGATGCTCCTGAGACGAAGACCCACCAGGAGGTGAATCAGGTAATTCTATCGTCTCGCTAGCTTCTCCAGTTATCTCTGTTCGGCTTCCAGAAGAGTTTCCAGCGATAGTCGGATCAGATGATGTTGGGTCACTTTGGACTGAGGTCGCTGGAAGCAGCGCCATCGAAGTAATGGCTGTCATCATGAGAAGGCGATTCATTTTGAAATCACTTCCCCTTCTCCGACCATCCATCGGCCGCTGACGTATCGAACACCGAACTTGAGTTCTTGCCCCTCGATCGGGTCGGCGGTCTCAGGGTTTTTCCCAGGGTGGCACCACGTCATTTGACCATAGTTGATGTAGACATGGACAAGGTTGTAGTTGTATCCTTCGAGTTTCTCATAGTAGCGAATATTTGTGACGCTTTGTTCCCACTTATTTGACCACCCTCCATCCTTGTGTAGATCATTTGCTCGGTCGATGACCGATTTACAGAAGACGCAACGATCTTCGCTCATCTTTGCTAGCTCGGTGGTGTTGCCGGTCATGAAGGCGTAGCGG
>NZ_KV810900.1:0-1106 GCF_001812965.1 Actinomyces sp. HMSC075C01 | reverse complement strand
GATCTTTCCACAATCCGCCCACCCACGATCAAAACCATGCGACACCTAAGAATGAAGCCCCCTCCGCCGGCTCCGGAGGAGTCAGCAACATGAAATCGCGTTCAGATCTCATGCAACGATGCTATCGAGAACTCTGACGCGAAACAGCGATTTTGAACAGTCACTCAGTAAACCAACTCACCCACATCGACTCCCTGACCTGGTTGGCCTGCACACGGCCCGCGAGCTCGACATCCAGGTCGCAGCCCTTCCCTCAGCTATCCAACAGAGAGCAAACGCGCTCAACCCCCTTACTCGACGCGATCTCCTGGCGCAGTTTAGGGTGCGTTGAGTAAAAACTCAGCAGCCGCCGAAACTGCACGTAGCTCATCGGCAGCCCCGAGATTGGAAGATAGTAGCGACTTCCCCACGAGTCCTTAACAACGACGCACTCCTGGAAGTTGACGACAGCCCGCCCCTCCACCTGAGGCTTCATAGACCAGCCGACGAACGCTCTGTACTGACTACCCGGGGAAATATGTAGACCTTCGGGAGTCAATCTCCATGCCACACTTCCAGGAGTTGATCGAGGCACCCCCCTGAGAGATACTAAAGCAAAGGACGCCGTGGCTGCACCGATAAGCAGCCCATCGGAGTATGGTCCGCGAGGAACTTCAACATACTGACCAACACATATCGCACATAAGGCACTCAGGAAAAGCCCGATAAGGCAAGCCCACTCACATGCCGCTGGCATTGACGACGGAACGAAGTCAACCCCCTCAGACGGCAGTTTGACCCACCGCCGGTGAGGCTTACCGACATCTTCCAATATAGCACCCTTTACCGCACTTTGTGTCAGCAGTATAGCGCTTACCGCCAAGAGCATTATAATGAGAGGCCATTGAGAATGGTACCACAGAAACAGTGAGTAAATTAAGAAGAGGACACTGCCGAAGAAAAACGAGTAAACTTCACGAGCCCGCACCCTATCTCCGCGCTCACAGTCGACCACTTGGTCAAACATCATATGCATAATATCGCCCACATCACTTTAGCAACACGTAGACCAGAGCCTACACCTTCGATCACTGATCTTTCCACAATCCGCCCACCCACGATCAAAA